>DASPVQ010000028.1 GCA_035622275.1 Thermoplasmata archaeon
CGCCGCCGTGCTGGCGCCGATCCTTCCCGAACGTGTCCTGTCAATCCTCTTCGGGGTGCTGCTTTTGGTGTCTTTGATCCCGATCTTCGCCAAGTTCGGCCAGGAGTTGCCGCGGAACGTCACGAACGACCGGCTGGCCAACGCGCTGCACCTGAACAGCCGTTATTACGACAAGCACCTGGGCCGCGAAGTGGCGTACAACGTCACCGGCGTCCCCGCTGCCCTGGGGATCATGGCTTTCGCGGGGATTATTTCGGGTGTGCTGGGCATTGGCGCGGGGGTGGTGAAAGTGCTGGCGCACGAGATCGCCATGAAAGTCCCCACCAAGGTCTCCACGGCGACGAGCAACTTCATGATCGGCGTGACCGCGGCGGCCGGTGCGGGCGTCCTGCTCGCCGCGGGGTACGTGAACCCGCTGGTCGCCGCGCCGGTCGCGATCGGCACGGCCGCCGGCGCGTACCTCGGCAGCCGGATCCTCCCGGACCTCGCGAACCGCACGGTCCGGCTCGTCTTCCTCCCGGTCCTGGTCCTGCTCGCGATCGAGGTCATCCTGCGCGGGCTGGGGCTGCCATGAGCGCTGCGAGCGCGGCGCCGGGCCCGCTGCCGGAGGCCGCCTACCGCCGAATGACGATCGTGCTTCGCGTGGGGCTGGGCGTCGCGCTCGCGATCCTCGGAGGGGGCCTCGTCGCGTACCTCGGGACCCACCCGGACGCGACGTCGGCGCAGGCGCTCGCGTCGAACCCGATCCTCGGCTACCTGGGTCTCTCCGGCCTCGCCGCGGGACTGGCCGCCGGCTCCCTCGAGGCATATCTCACCCTCGGGCTCCTCGCGCTGCTGGTCACGCCGATCCTGCGGGTCGTCACCGGCATCTACTTCTTCCGGGCGCACGGCGAGCGGGCGATGAGCGCCATCACCCTCGCGGTGCTCGCGCTCCTCCTCCTCGCGCTGCTCGTCGTCGGCCCGCTGATCCGCTGACGTGGGCGACCGGCTACGCGCCGCCGACCGCGGCGACGGCCGCGCGGACCGCGGCGAGGCCCTCGTCCGCCAGGGCCCGCGCCCGGGCGGGGTCCTTCGACTCCGCGAAGACCCGGAAGAGCGGCTCGGTGCCCGACGGGCGGAGCAGGACCCATCCGCCGGCACGGTAGGCCTTCACGCCGTCGATGGTCACGATCCGCTCGCTGCCCTCCCCCAGCGCGCGGGTCAGGCGCGCGAGCACCGCCTCGCGCAGCGCGACCGGACACGGCGCCTTCTCCTTCACGAGCGTGTAGCGGGGGATCCCGCCGAGCGCGTCGGCGAGCGATCCGCCGGTCCGGGCGAGCAGATCGAGCATGCCGGCGGCGGTCATCGCGCCGTCGCGCGCGTACTGGAAGCGGGGGAAGATCAGCCCGCCGTTCTCCTCGCCACCGAAGACCGCGTGGCGTGCCAGCATCGCGTGGGTCACGCTCGGCGAGCCGACGCGGGTGTAGACGACGCTCCCGCCGGCGCCGGCGACCGCGTCCTCCACGCTCTGCGGCGCCGAGACCGGCGTGACGACGATCCCGCCGGGCTGGCGCTCGACGGCGTCCTTCGCGAGCAGCGTGAGGCTCTCCTCGCCGGGAACGTAGCGGCCGCTCGCGTCGACGAAGATCGCGCGGTCGGCGTCGCCATCGTGGGCGATCCCGAGGTCGGCGCCGACCGCTGGCACCATGCGCTTCAGGTCGGCGAGGTTCGCCTCGGTGGGTTCGGACAGGTGGCCGGGGAACGTGCCGTCGACGTGGCCGTTGAGCGTGACCACTCGGCAGCCGAGGCGGCGCAGGAGGGCGGGGCTCGTGGGGACCGACGCGCCGTTCCCGCAGTCGAGCACGACCGTGAACTGGCGCGCGCGGATCCGCGCGACGTCGACCTGGGCGAGGATGCCGTCCACGTAGTGGCGCGCCCCGTCGGCCCGGGGGCTGATGTCGCCGACACGATCGAACGGGACCGTCGCGCCCTCCCCGCGCTCGACGGCCTGCTCGATCGCCTCCTCGGTCTCGCGCGACGCCTCGAGGCCGTCGGCCGCGATGCACTTGAGGCCGTTGAACTCGGGCGGATTGTGCGAGGCGGTGACGATCACGGCCAGCTGCGCGTCCAGGCGCGGGACGTTGTACTGGATCGCGGGCGTCGGCAGGATCCCGAGCTCGAGCACGTGGTGGCCCGCGAGCGCGAGCGTGGCGCTCACGATGCGGGAGAACGCCGGGCTCGACGTCCGCCCGTCCCACCCGACGACGATCGGGCGACCGGGCGGCGCGAGCCGGGCGATCGCGCCCGCCACGCGGGTCACGAACGGCGCGTTCAGGGTCTCCCCGACGACCTCGCGGATGCCGTTGGTACCGAACAGCCGCATGGGAACGGGTCCCTCGCCGGGGCCGACGGTCGACCCGTATAATACGAGCAAGGGTAAATGGAACCGTCCGGCTCCGCGGGCGTGACGCCGCCCCGCTTCCTCGCCGACGAGATGCTCGGTCGGCTCGCGCGCTACCTGCGCATGACCGGCTGCGACACCGTCTATGTCCGCGGATGGTCGGACGAGGAGATCGCGCGTCGGGCCGAAGCCGAGCAGCGGATCCTCCTGACTCGGGATCGCGCCCTCGCCGATCGCGTCGCGCCGTCGGTTCTCCTCCGCACCGTGGCCGTCGCCGAGCAGTGGGCGGAGGTGCGACGCGCTCGGGCGGACCTGCCCGCCGAGGTCTCCTTCGAGCGCTGCACCCTCTGCAACGGCCCGCTCCGTCCGGCGCCCCGCCCGTCGGGGCACGATGCGTCGGGGTCGCAGGAGGAGCCGGGGGATCGCCCGATCTTCGAATGCATCGTCTGCGCCCATCGCTACTGGGAAGGCTCGCACACGCGTCGCGTGCGCGAGGCGGTGCGCCGCTGGGCGCTCGGGGCTCTGGGATGATCCCGATCGTCGTCGAGATCTCCGGCGAGGCGCCGGAGCTCGCCGCGGCGGAGGCCGTCGCGGCCGCCGAGGTGCTGGGGGGGCGCGCGACCCCCGGCATGAGAGAGGAACGTGAGGGGCTCGTCGCGGTCGACGTTCCGGATCGGGCGGCCGCGAGCTCGCTCGCGGCGCGACTGGGGCTCGCGCGACGGGTCCTCGCACCGCTCGGCAGAGCCGGCGAGGTCGTCGACCGCCTGCGGGAGGAGGGCCGGACGGGTCGCTCGGCCGCCGTGCGCCGACTCGGTCGACCCTCCTCCGGGGAGCGCGATGCCGGCGTCCGGTGCGCCGGGGCGGCCTACGTGGACGGGGGCGGGAGGATCGATCTCGAGGCCCCGGCGCGCCGGTTCTGGCTCGCGGCGCCCGACGCGCTCGGCGACCGCCTCTTCGAGGAGGTCGGAGCCGTGGACCGCCGGTCGACCGGTGCGCGGCGCATGACGTCGCTGCCGTTCCAGCGGCCGGTCTCGCTCGCCCCCCGGTTCGCACGGGCGCTCGCGAACCTCGCCCGGGTCCGCTCCGGTGACCGGGTCGTCGACCCGTTCGTCGGCACCGGAGCGCTCCTCGCCGAGGCAGCCCTGCTCGGAGCCCGGATCTTCGGCTGCGACCGGGACCCCCAGATGGTGCGCGGGGCGCTGCGCAACTTCAGCCACCTCGGGGTGAGTGCCGAGGCGCTCGCGGTCGGCGACGCGGGCCGCGTGGAGCTCGGCGCGCCGGGGGCCTCGTTCGACGCTCTGCTGACCGATCCCCCGTACGGCCGCTCGTCCAGCACGGGGGGCGAGGGCGATGCGGTGATCGAACGCGTGCTGCCACGCTGGGCCGACCGCGTGCGTCCCGGCGGCCGGGTCGTGGTCGTGGTGCCCCGGCCGATCGCCCCGCCGGGGCCGGGCTGGGAGAGCCGTCTCGCCGTGCCGGTCCGGGTCCACCGGAGCCTGACCCGGGAGTTCCGCGTCTTCGAGCGGAGCGGCCCTACGGCCAGGCCAGCGTGAAGGTCGTGCTCGCCGAGCCGCCGCCCGCGGGCGCGCAGAACTCCGAGACGGTCCAGTCGATCAGGGCGCCGACCGCCCGCTCGCTGTTGGAGAAGGTGACGCTGACGACGCCCGAGTTCGGCCGACCCGTGCCGTTGAGCGCGAAGTAGTCCGCGCTGGGGAGCGAGACCGAGCCGCCGCCCAGCGTCACAGTGCGGCCGCTCGGCAGATGGAATACCCAGGTCGAGTTGGCCGCCCAGGCCGAGAGCGCGGCGCCCGTGAGGTAGGTCGGCGCGCTCGCGTTGCCCACCGAGACGTTCGCGACCGAGGTCGCGACCACGAAGCCGTGCTCGATCGGGTCCTGGTTGACCACGAGGAGCGACAGGTTCGCCGCGACCGCCGCGCCGGCCGGCGGCGTCGGGTAGGTCGTCGATGGGGTCTGGAGCGCGATCAGTCCCGGGGGCGTCGCGATCGGCGTGAGGACGAAGCCGGAGATGAGGACCCCCGCGACGAACGCGCCGAGCGCGTAGCGCTTCCAGTCGAGCGGGCTCAGGTCGTTGAGCGGCGGAGGGTGTCGGGCACCGAGGACGAGGATCAGGATCCCGAAGAACAGCCAGCCGGCGTAGTAGAGCAGCCCGATCCCGAACAGCAGCGCGACGACCGCGTAGCTCACGTAGCGGGAGCGGTCGCCGAAGAGCGCGCGGAAGACGTGCCCGCCATCGAGCTGCCCCGCGGGCAACAGGTTGATCGCGGTGACGAGCAGACCGACCCACCCCGCGAGCGCGAGGGGCGACAGGCTCACCACCGACGGGGGAAAGAACAGCGACAGCGCGTACCAGAACAGCGGCGTGCCGATCAGCAGGTTGCCGTAGCTGACGCCCAGGATCGATGGCCCGCAGTAGGTGAGCGGGAGCACGGGGGCGTGGATGCTCAGGTACAGCCCGGCGAGGGCGATCGGGATCGAGGCGGCGAACCCCGCGATCGGACCGGCCGCTCCGATGTCGAAGAGGGCCTTCTTGTCCGGGAACGGCTCGCGGATGCTGATGAACGCGCCGAATGTCCCGAACAGGAACGGCGGCGGGACCGGGATGAAGTACGGCAGCGACGCCTCGACATGATGGCGCCGCGCGACCAGGTAGTGCGCGAGCTCGTGGACCCCCAGGATCGTCATCACGGGCAGGCCGAAGAAGAGCGAGCCCCAGGCGAGGTCGCTCCAGCCCAGCGCGCTCCCCCCGACGTAGGCCAGCCAGATCAGCGAGCCGGCGAACGTCGTGGTCGCGATCGTGCCCGCGAGCAGAACGATGTTGACCCACCCCTGGAACGGGCGGATCGTCGGGCGGCGCACGACCTCGACGAACTCCTCACCCCCCTGGCGCCGGAGGATCGGGACGTAGCGCCGGGTCCACAGCTCCTGGCGCAGCGCGTCGAATCTCGCTTCGAGCGTGGCCGGGTCCACGTGGACGGCGAAGACGACGGACTGCGGCCCGAGTCGCGTCTCGTAGACCGGGAGGTACGTGCTCACGAGGGCCCGCAGGCGATCGAGCTCGCTGGCCGCACCCGAGCTGGGCAGCGGCCCGGCGGGAGCGCTCACGCCCCTAGTCCCCGGGGCCGCTCGCCGGCTTGCGCGCGCGGCGGGCCCGTTCCTTCGCGCTGTAGCCCGTGGCCTCTTCCAGGAACCGGTTGTAGCGGGCGATCGTCTCGCGGGCGACCGCCTCGGGCACCTTCGGGTTCATCGAGAGATCGATCTGGAGCTCGCGGCCTTCCCCGCGGGCCGTGAGCCGCTCGATCGCTCCCCAGCGAGCGGTGACCGAGTCCCCGTCGGCGACGACGCCCTCGAAGTGCGCTTGGAGGATGCCGGCGAGCGAGGTGCCCTCGAGGTTGCGCCGATGCGTCGCCCGGACGGGATAGCGCTGCACGCTCGCACCGCGAACGGCTCGCTCGTTAAAGCTTCGTCCCAGCGCGCGGCGCCCGAGGACGCTCTACACGGTCTCGATTTCGAAGCGGAGCCGATACCCGCGCAGGCGCCGGGTGACCTCGTCGCACAGGTCGAGGATCTGCTCGCGGGTGGCCCCGCCCTGCCAGTCGTAGACGAAGTCGTAGTTGCCCTGCGTCGGCTGGAAGCCGGCGGTCAACAGGCGCCCCGCGATCTCCGACGGCTTGGCCCCCTCGCTGTCGAAGGTCACGCGCAGGTACGTCTCCACGGTGGCGGCCAGCGCGGGGGCAGGCTTAAGCGGTTCGCGCGACGCGCCCCGTGCGGCCACCCCGAGCCGACGCCGGGGGCCGAACCAGGCGCGCGACGGCCCTTTGCAGCTCGGCGGGCGTGCGCGCGCGGACGACCACGGGGGCGAGGCGCACGCGCCGGCTGGCGAGGCGCAGCCGAACCCGCGACGATCCCGACCGGGTGATCCGCAGTCGGAGCTCGGGGGCCGCGGACCCCCGTGCGACGCGGGGTCCGACGAACACGGCGCGGCGGAAGGCGCGACGTAGCCCCTCCTCGGCCGCGTGCCGGTCGTCCGGCCGTCGCGCGTCGACGGCCACGCGGATCCGAGCGCGGCGACGGCCGTTCCGATCGATCTCGTCCGCGCGGATGCGGCGGGAACTGATCGGTTCGAGATCGTCGGCGAGCGCGAGGGGCACCACCCGGATCGGCACCGCGCCGCGTCCCCGTCGGCGTCGCTCGGCGTTGACGGCCCGCCCACCCTGGAGCGTGTCCGCCGACACCACGAGCGCGGCGACCCCGTCGTCGATCGAGCCGCCGAACCGATCCGAGATCGGACGGATCTCCCAGCGCGCGCGCGGATAGCGCGCCGCGAGCCACCGGGCGAGCGCCCGACGCCGGACCGGGTACGGTTGCACACCCTCCGCCGTTGGCTTCGGGTGGGCGGTGAGGTAGGCCGGGGTCGTCAGGCCGATGGCGACGCGGGCCCCCGTGCGGAACGCCGTCGCGAGGAGGGCCTCGTGCCCGGCGTGCAGGTGGTCGAACGTGCCGCCGAGCACGACCCGGCCCGCGACGGTCACCGCGCTCCTCTCCCGCCTAATGGTACGTGACGAGGAAGACGATCAGGATGAGCGCCATCGCGCCGTAGAGGACGTACGTGTACATCTGCCGCGTCCGGAGCTGCGCCGCCCGCTTCGCCCGGCAGGCCTTGCTGCAGACCTCCTCGTCGGGGTCGCAGACCTTCCCGCAGACCTTGCAGTGGCGATGGTCGTCCTCGGGCACGATGACCGGACGAGGGGGGCCGGGCGCTTAGCGTTGACCGGCGCGGCGGCGGCGCGCTAGGGGGCGCGGCGCGCGCGCCGCCGCTCGACCGGCTCGGGCTCGACCGTCTCCTCGCGGCCCTCGCTCGGGTCGAGCGGGTTCACCGGGTCGTCGAGCTCCGCGAAGCCGGCCCGCGCGCGGGCGATGCCGCGCGCGTCGCCGTCCGCGGCGGCCGCCGCGGCGCGGCTCGCGCGGCGCATCGACCGCGCGGCGGCATCCGAGGTCGGCGCGTCGAGGTCGTCGTCCGCCGCCGCCATCTGGCGCATGAAGTTGAGCCAGATCCGGCCCTGGTTGGCGATCGCGCTCTCCATGCGATCGCGCAGCTCGGTCGTCTGCTCGAGGAGCTCGCCCTCGAGCCGCCGCAGTTCGCGGCCATACTCCCGCCGGAACTCTTTCAGCCTCAGCTCGGCGTTCTGCGAGAGGCCCCCGCCCTTCTGCAGCTCGTCGACCTTCAGCCAGGTGTTGCGCACGAGCGGCACCATCCGCTCGCTCATGACGCCGAGCCGGCGGTCGAGCTCCTCGAGGTCGCGCCGCACGCTCTGCTCGACGTCGGCGATCGTCGTCTCCCGCTCGGCGAGCTGCCGCTCGAGCGTCTCGAGCCGGCCCGTCGCCGTCTCCTGCTGGGTCTTCAGGCGGGTCGCGACCTCGCTGAGGCGGGTGTCGATCGCCTTGAGCTCGTCTTTGCGCAGCGCCGCGATCGCGGCGCCGACCCGCTCGGTGACGGCGACCTCGAAGCCCGAGGAGTCGATCGTGCGCGCGAGCGCCTGGTCGACCTCGGTCTTGAAGCGGGCGAGCAGCTCGACGTAGGTGTCGCGGCCCTGGTCCTTCTCCTCGCGCAGCCGCTGGTCGATGTACGACTGCAGGCGGACCTGCAGGCCGGCGGTCGACTGGGTCTGGGCCTCGACCGCGCGCGCGATACGCGCCTCCATCTCGACGCCGAGCCGGCGCTCGATCTGGGCGATCTGCTCCTTGCCGCCGGCGGCATCCTTCTCGCGGGCGGCCCCGAGGGCCGTGACCGCTGCCCCGTGCTTGGTCTCGAGGTCCCGGATCCGGCCGTCGACGAGCAGGCCGAGCCGCTGCTCGAACTCCCGCAGTTCCCGCACGCGCTTCGCGTCGAGCTCCGCGAGCCGCTCGCGCAGGAGATCGTGCACCCGCGCCTCGATCTGCTCGCGCAGCGCCGTGCCCTGCTCCTTCGCCTCCTGGACCTGGATCTCCATCTGGGCCACGAGGGCGGCCCGCAGCTCCTCCTCGCTGTGCGCGGAGCGCAGCCGCAGCTCCTCGACCGACCGCGCGATCTCGCTCCGCAGGAGCGCGACCGCCTGGTCGGCGGACTCCGAGGAGAGCCGGCGGGCCCGCTCGCCCAGCTCGGTGAGCTGGGGTTCGAGCGAGCGACGCACCATCTGGGCGATCTCCTCGGGCGGGGGGCTCGGGGTGACCACGGGCCGCGCCTCGACCGCGGCGAGACGGGAGGCGAGGTCGACCCGCACCGCCGCCAGCGCGCGGGTCTGGGCGTCGCTCGCCTCGCGCAGGCGACGGTCGAGCGTGGCGGTCGCCTTCGCGTCGGCGTCGAGCGACAGCGCGGTGAGCCGAGTGTCGAGCGACTTCGGGTCGGGCGGCGGCGGGATCGTCGCCGCGAGCTCGCGGTAGCGTTGGTCGACGTAGCCGCGCAGCCGCGACTCGGCGTCCAGCGATAGCGGTGCGGCCGCCGCCCCCGCCTTCGCCGGGACGGGGGGGACGGGCGTGGGCGCGAGCGCCGGCGAAGGGGCGGCCGCGGCCGGCGGGGCGGCGGCCGCTGGCGGCAACGGATCCGGAGCGCGGGCGGGCGACGGGGGGAGGGCGCCGGCGGGCAGCGTCGACGGATCGTCGCTGACCGAGACGGGCACCGCGATCGGGCCGGACGGTGGCATCGCCACTTCGGGCGGGCGCTGGAGCCACGGGGGGAGCTGGGCGGCCGCCGGCATCGGGGCGGGATCGAGACTCGCGGGGGCCGGTGCGTCCAGCGCCACCGGGCCGGCGGCCTCGGGGGCGGGGCGCGCCTGGAGGTACTGGCTGGCCCGCTTCGCGGCCTCGCCGCTCATCGGGATCGCGCGGCCCTTCGGGCGCGCGAGCAGGATCGCCGCGCTCTCCATCGCCGTGCCGATCCGCCACATCTCCTTGCGGCGGTCGCGGCCCGCCTGGTGGTCGGCGTCCTCGAGGTGGTCCTTGAGTCGCGCCGCCTCCACGATGTCGACGCGCCGGCTCACCTCGCCGACCTTCTCCTCGGCGTGATCGCGCACGTACTGCAGGACGAGCGGCAGCGGGTCCTTGCCCTTGGGCGGCGGCGGCTTGGTGAGGTCGCGCAGCGAGACCGGGGCGGCCTCCCAGGTCTGGATCCGCTTCTGGTGGCGATCACCCTGGGCCTCCCGCTCGGGCACGCGCATCAGCGCGAGCGCGAGCGGCAGCTGCTCGGCGAACTCGTGCAGGTTCACCTTGCCCTCGGGCAGGAAGTACGGGAAGACGAGGAAGGCGCCGAGCGCGATCAGGGAGGTCGGCAGGTAGCGGATCAGCTCGGTCACCGCGTCGATCGCCGCCGGCCACTGCTCGGCCGCCACGATCACGACCGGCTCGGTCGTCCCCCGGTGGAACAGGAATCCCTCCCCGACCGCCTGGTAGACGGCGGGCTCCGGTTCGGCGCGTGGCCGGTCGGCGCCGGGGCGGCCGCCCATCGACGCCCACGCCTGAAGGACCGCCGGGCCGAAGGCCCCGCTCGACACGAGCGGCGCGGTCTCGAGCACGAGGGTCTTCATGCCCAGGCGCGGCCGGTCCTCGGTGGACAGGAACATCCGGCCGACGCAGGTGTAGCGGCCGTTGCCGGCCGGATACAGGAACAGGTTCGGGTAGTACGACAGCGTCTGCGACGGATCCGGGTCCCAGTAATCGTGCGTGTCCGCGACGTTGACGGTGAGGTTCCCGACCAGGCGGATCGTCTCGAGGGTCTCGCGGCGACCCGGGAACTCCTCGGGGATCGTCGTGTAGCCCGGGCTCTCCGCCTCGTTGTCGACCTGGCGGCACCAGACGACCGCGACCGGAGCGAACCCGCTCGACGGGATCAGCTCAGCAGCCATCAGCTCCCCTTCGTGGCCCGACGGGCGAAGATCCGTTCGCACGCGCGCGCGAGGGGGAGCGTCGTGTTGACCATCACGGGGACGCCCATCGTCTGCGCCCCGCCGCTCGGAGCCTCGAGTCCGGTCTCCCCGATGAACAGCGGATGGCCCTCCCCGGTGGAGACCGCGCTCGAGACGAGGAAGACATCGTCCTTGACAGAGATCCCGCGGCCCTCCTGGGCGACCAGGATCGTCCCCATCCCCGCGCCGTCGCGGCGGAGCAGGAATTCGACCGGGTCGAAGGCGCTGTGGAAGGAGCGGTCGCGGACCGACTGCTCGACCTCCGTGTAGAACTCCTTGAGCTTGTCGGCCTTCGAGATCGCGATCACGAGCGGTACGTCGTGGCTCTTGACGTAGCGGAACACCCCGCGGGCGAGGTTGACCTGCTGGGCCTGGTCCCGCAGCGACGGGAGGGCCGGCGAGAGCAGCAGGATGATCGCGTCCGCCCCGTGGACGAAGCGGCCGAGCAGCGTGAGGCCCCGCCGCCAGAGGTCGCGCCGGTCGGGCCGCCACGAGTCGAAGTGCGGGATCACCCGGCAGCTCTGCTCGGAGACCTCCCCGTCGGCGCTCTCGATCCAGAGCCGGTCGTAGGTGAAGTAGTCGGCGATGATGCCGCCGGCCTCGTCGATCGTGTTCATCTCGAGCGGCCGGGAGCTTCCGTCGTTGGCCGTCGCGCCGAAGCGGAAGCGCAGCTTCATCTCGACGAACTGGTTGAATTTCGTGGGCAGCGGGTACTTCGTCAGCACGCCCTGTTCGTCGCGCCCCGCGCTGAGCTCGACCCACAGCTTGCGTCGGTCCTCCATGGGCCGGTTGACGTAGTAGCGCGTGGTCGTTTCCAGGCTGCCCTCGGGATCCGTGGGGTCGGTCGTCTCGTACGTCGTCTCCTCGAGCGCGACGTCGTTCTCGAGGTCGCCGTAGAGCGGCAGCTGCTCGCCGTCGGCGCGGGAGGGAATGTAGAGGATCGGGAGGTTCAGGCCGAAGTGGCCGGAGAGGAAGCGGAAGTACGTCGTCTTGCCCGAGGCGGGGATCCCGATCACCGCGATCCGGGCGGTCTCCACGCTCGGCTTCGCCGTGGAGCGCTTGGTCCCCGGGGCGCGGCGCGTCTTCGTGGTCACCTTGACCGCCGGCATCTATCCTCCTACCGCATCTCCGCGAGGCATATCTCGATGAAGTCGAGCGCGCTCTCGACCGCGGGACCCTCCGTCGCGAGGTCGAGGCGGGTATCCTGGAGGAGGCCGAAGACCTCCTCGACCGCCTCCTCGTGTTTGGTCGCGGCGTCCTGGAGATCGCCGTCGTTCGCGAGCCGGGTCAGCTGGTAGGTGCCCCGCAGCTCCATAAGCTTGCCGAACAGCTCCATCAACCGCTCGCGCTTGGTCGCCTCGGTCCCGTTCAGGCGGTGCTCGGTGTCGTCGATGAAGCGCACCAGGGTCTCCGTCTCCTTGTCGTTCTGCATCCGGGCCTGGAGCAGCGCCAGGCGCCGCAGGATCTTCGGCTGGGTGGCGGCGGGCAGCTTCTCGGCCTCGGCCCACGCCTGGAGGAGGGCCCGCGCGGCCTCGACGATCGCGCGGTTGGAGTACTGGATGCGCGCCTCCCAGTACAGCCGCGTCACCGGTGGCAGCACCGCTGCGGCCTGGCCGAGCAGCGCGAGCGCGTGCTCGGGCTGGCCCGAGAGGTAGGCCTCGACGACCTCGCCGAGCGGGCCGTAGCGCTCCTTGAGGTAGGCGGGGGTCGTGCCCCCGGTCGTCGCGACCACGTCGACCTCGAGATCCGGCGCCTCGGAGTAGCCGCCGTCGGGCGCGGCGCGCGCCGCCGCGCGCGCGCTGTCGATCCGGGACACGGTCGCGTGCTGCTGCGGCTCCTTGAGCGCGCGGGCGGCGTTCGCGGCGTGCAGCGCGAGCTCCTCGGGATGCAGCTCCTCCATCGGGCGGTCGTCGTCGTAGCCGACGTCGAGGAAGGCGTTGACCATCTGGGTGAACAGCTGCGAGCCGGTCGTGACCTCCTGGAAGGTGAAGGCGGGCGGGAGGCCGAACTCGGCGGCCCGGCTGCCCATCTGCCCGAGCAGGTAGTTCATCCGGACGGCGTCGACGCCCTTGTCCTTCTCGGCCCCGTTGCCGATCCCGATGATGCGCAGCGTGAGGTGCGAGCCGCTCGGCAGCATGTACGGCACGAGGTCGATCCGCCCCTCCGGGATCCTCGGGGCGCCGGGCACCTGGACGTCGAAGCGGGTCGAGGCGTTGTCCCAGCCGTCCGTGACGAGCACGAGGTTGCCGTGGACGCCCTGGCTGCCCGTGCGCAGGAGGTCGGCGCCGACGGCGAGGGCATCCCAGATCGCCGAGCGGCCGCTCGGCGCGAGCAGCGAGATCAGGTTCTCGATGTAGGGGAGATTCTCCGGCCGGATCTCGGTGAGCGGCACGGGGACGCGCACGGTCTCCGTGAACGTGACGAGCCCGAAGAGCGAGCCCGACGCGGCGGCGTCCTGGAGGATCCGGAACACCGCGGTGCGCGCGACCTCGATCTTCTGCCGGTCGGGCTGGCCCGGTGTCGAGTCCGGCAGCGGCGCCAGCATGCTCTTCGAGAGATCGAGGAGCAGCACGTTGCGCTCGCGCAGGGCGGTCGCGGGCGGAGTGAACCCTGGGTCGTCGGCCATCTCGGACGCCGAGCGGGCGACGCGAGCTCGGGGACCCTCTCAGGTCCCGGGAGCCTCCCGATCGCTTCCGGCGCAGTGCACGACCAATGTTTACCCAAGTGTGAGTATTTGTGGCTTCCGACGGAACCGGAGGCGTCCGGCCGTTAGAGAACGGGTCCGGACCGGCGCCGGGGCAACGGTTATAACTCGCACCCGGGTCCGAGCCGCCCGCATGGGCAACATCCGCCAGACGTACATCAAGCGGGTCGCCATCGAGCTGATCCGCCACTACCCGGACGCGTTCACCGGCGACTTTGCGCAGAACAAGCAGAAGGTCCTCGAGCTCACCGACCTCGGCCAGTCGGTCGACGGCAAGGTCCAGGTCACCCACAAGAAGCTCGCGAACCGGATCGCCGGCTACGCGACCCGCTACGTCAAGCGCAAGCGCGGCACCTAGCCGCGCCCGCGGCCCGCTACTCGAAGACCTGCAGCCCTTCCTGCAGGTGGGCGACCTCGACCGCGGTCGTCGGTCGGCCGATCAGGAGCCCCCGGGAGTTGGCGACGACGCACGCGCCGACGATCGGCACGCCGAAGTTCGCGGTCGATCGGTGGACCGGGACCCCGAGGACCTCCCGGGCGACCGCCACCTCCCGATCGGTGGTCTTCGGATGGACGATCGCGCCGCGGTTGGTCGCGAGCCCGGCCATGCCGACGGTGCCGAGGCCAGCGAGCGTGCCCCGCCGCACGGGCACCGCGAGGGCGCGCGCGATTTCCGCCACCGCCTCGTTCGACAGCTCCGGGTGGACGAGCGCGCCCGCGTCGTTGGTGAGCACGTTGTTGCCCATCGCGTTCAGGCGCTGGCGGACCACGGCCACCGGGCCGAACGCCTCGAGCGCCCGTCGCTCGCCCGGGTCGAGCTCGTCGCCGACGACGACGCCGTGGGAGTTGAGGGCGACGAGCGCGCCGACCACCTCGCTGTCCGCGACGTTCGTGCGGACCACCCGGACCCCGAGCACCCGCTCGACCTCGCGCTCGATCGGGGCGTGGGCGCTCGGCGGAACGAGCGCGGTCGTCTCGCCGGCCCGCAGGTAGACTCCGAGATAGGGACTGCCCCCGAAGAGCGTCCGACCGACCGGCAAACGAGGGGCCCCCGGCCGAGATCGCCTAATCGGCAGTGAGGAGGTCGACCTCGATCAGACCGTCCTCGAACCGGATCGCCTTGACCCGGACGCGGCTGGGGATGTGCTGAATCCCGCGCTCCCAGATGTGCTCGTTGAGCCGCGGGTCGATCCAGACGTCCTCGACGCGACCCTTCATGTGCCGAACGACGAAGCGTCGGATGGTCTCGAGCGCGTGACCCGCCCGGCGCCGGCGGCTCGGTTGGTGGCGGCTCGCGCGCAGCGGGATCACGTACTCCCGCTCGAGCTCCTCGCCCCGCCGGGGGGTCGCGCTGCCTCGCTTCGGCGCCATCGTCCCCGTCGACCCTCCCGCCTACTTGTGCAGGTGGCCCCGCTTCCAGGTGTGACGCTTGGGGTGACGGGTGACCCGCCGGTTCGTCCGCTGCATCACCCAGGCCGGGACCCGCCGGTTGCCCTTGACCGCGCGCAGCAGGCGCGTCTTGCGCGCGAGGCTCTTGCGTCGGTTCGCCAACCTCGGTTCCCCCTAGCGCCGGGTGATCGTGATCTCGCGACGATCCGGCATCATCCGCTCGAGCAGCGCGCGCAGGGTCGCGTCGTCGACCTGGCGCTGCAGGCGACCGCTGGCCGCCAGGGAGATCAGCTGCTGCTCCACGGAACTCGCGACGTCGGGCTTGGCGAGACGGATCCGCCCGAGGCGCTCCCGCGCCTCCGGGGTGAGGATCCGGCGCAGGATCTCCGCGCGTTCGGCCTCCCGGCGCTGCATCTCGGCCTCCTGGGCGGCGTACTGCTGCGCGCTCGGGCCCGGGGCGAGCTGCGCGTCCTGGAGCTGACGCAGGCGACGTCGTCGCAGCTCCGCGAGCTCGGCATCGTCCCCCTGGGCCATCGATCTCTCTCCTCGGACGGTACGGGTCTCAGAGGTACTTGGCAAGTTCGGGTCGCTGCGCGGTGAGCGAGGTGAGGACCTCACGGGACAGCGAGTCGAGGAGGCGGGCGCCGTCCGCGGTGACCCGGCGACCCCGGGTCTTGTAGCGCTGCACCAGGCCGGACTTCTCCAGCTGTTGGACGATCTCCCGCAGGACCGAGCGCGAGCCGCGACGGGCGTGGTACGGCGCGCTCCCCCGGTCGCGCTTGCCGCCGTACTCGCCGCTGAGGCGCTCGAGCCCCACCGCGCCGCGCAGGTAGATCTTGCGGAGGACGGACGCGCTGCGCAGGTACCACCAATCGGTCTGGGTGGGCGCCTGCTGCTTGTGGACCCCCGTCTTGACGAACGTCGCCCAGACAGGAGGTTCGACCGCGTGCCGGCTCCGCAGCTCGGTGGCGAGGCGGGGCAGCAGCAGCGCCGGCGGCACGTCGTTCGGGTGGGTCATCGGGCGGCGCGCCCACCCGGCTCGCCTATTTAAGGGAACGGAATCGCGCGGTCTCGACCGGGCGGCGGACGGCGCCCGAGCGGCCCAGTCGCCGGGTCCGCGACGCCCACTGAGGCGAGCGGACTCCGGGCGGGGCCTTAACTACATCCCGCGGCGTCCGGGTCCTCGGGAATGCGCCGACCGGAGTCCGCATGGTCGTGAGCACCTCGGCCCTCCTGCTCAGCGGAGGGGCCTCGAGCCGCTTCGGGGGCACGCCGAAGGCGCTCGCGGGGGCGGGCGAGCGCTCGATCATCCGACGGATGGTGCAGATGAGCGTCGCCGAGGGTTTCGATCCGATCGTGGTGGTCGTGGGTCCGCACCGCGCGCCGATCGCCCACGAGCTGCGGGACCTGCCCGTGGAGCTCGTCGACTCCGAGCAGTGGTACGAGGGCCGGACGGCATCGGTGCAGTCCGGCCTGCGCGCGATCCCCGAGCCGCGCGACGTGCTGCTGTGGCCCGTCGATCATCCGTTCGTCTCCGCGCGTACGCTCGACCGGCTGGCGGCGGCCCGCGACTCCGACGCGCTCGCGCTCTGGTTCATCCCGACCTTTCAGGGTCGCGGTGGGCATCCGGTGCTGTGGAAGGAGGCGGTGCGCGGCGAGGTCCTCGAGCTGCGACCCGACGCGCCGATCCGCGCGCTGCTGCCCGAGCTGGGCCCGCAGATCCGGCGTGTGCCGGTGGACGATCCGGGCGTCGTCGCGAACATCGACACGCCCGAGGAGTACGCGGCCGCCCACGACGCGTGGCTCCAGCGAGGGGACGACTGATGGACCGACGCCAGGTGCGCGAGGCGCTGCGGCTGATGGAGCTCCACCAGCCGTTCGTACGGGCGACCGTGGTGCGCACGACGGGCTCGGTCCCGGGCAAGCTCGGCGCCTCGATGCTGGTGCGCGCGGACGGCACGACGCTCGGGACCGTCGGCGGCGCCGCCCTCGAGGAGGAGGTGAAGGCGCTGGCCGCGCGCGCGCTGGCGCGGCGCGCCGGCGACCTCCACTCCTTCGACCTGCAGGCGTGGAAGGCGGGCGGGCTCCCCAGCCTGTGCGGAGGGACGGTCGAGATCGCGGTCGAGTACGTGCCGGCCCGGCCGAACCTGTTGCTGTGGGGCGGCGGCCACGTCGCCCACGCGCTCGCCCAGATCCTGCCGACGCTCGAGTACGACTACAGCGTGGCGGACGACCGGCCGGACTGGGTCGGCGTCGACCGGTTCCCCACGGCCGAGCGGCGGGAGGTGGTGGCGCCGGACCGCGTCTGGGATGTCTTCGACCCCGCCGCGTTCACCCACCTCTACCTGTTGGGGTACGACGCGGCGAAGGACCTCGAGGTGCTCCGGACGTCGCTCGATCGCTTCCCGAACGCGATCGGGCTGATCGCGAGCGCCGCGAAGCGCGAGCACATGTTCGCGTCGCTGCGCGCCGAGGGCCGCTCGCGCGAGGCGCTCGCGCGGATCCGCTCCCCGATCGGTCTCGAGATCGGCGCCGAGTCGCCCGCCGAGATCGCGGTCAGCGTCGTCGCCGAACTCGTCGAGGCGGCCCATCCGAGCGATCGCCCGGACGCCGGCCGAGCCCGTCGTATCCGCCCCGCGGAGGAAGATGCCGGCCGCCGAGCCCCTTAGGTTCCGACTCAACGGCCACCCGGTGGAGGCGCCGAGCCCGGCCCCGCGGATCCTCCTCGACCTGCTGCGGGAGGACCTCGCGCTCACCGGCACCAAGCGTGGCTGCGATCTCGGCACCTGCGGGTGCTGCACGGTGCTGCTCGACGGCCGCCCGACCCTGAGCTGTCTCACGCTCGCCCGCCTCGTCGAGGGCCGGGAGGTCACGACGATCGAGGGCCTCACGCCCCCGCAGGGGCTCTCGGCGGTCCAGGCGGCGTTCGTGCGCGCGGGCGCGACCCAGTGCGGGTTCTGCACGCCGGGCTTCGTGGTGACCGCGACCGCGCTCCTGCGCGAGCACCCGCATCCCACGCGCGCCGAGGTCGTGCGTGCCATCTCGGGGAACCTGTGCCGCTGCACGGGCTACACGAAGATCATCGAGGCGATCGAGTCCGCCGGGCGGGGGGGGGCCTGATGGCCGAGGCGGGCGCGGGACCGTACCGGCTGCTCGGCGGTCGGATCCCGTACGTCGAGGGCCCGTTGAAGGTCACCGGCCGCGCCGAGTACACGGACGACATCAAGCGACCCGGCATGCTCGTCGGGCGCCTGCTGCGGAGCCCGTGGCCCCACGCCCGGCTCCGGCGGATCGACGTGGAGGAGGCCCGGCGGATGCCGGGCGTCTTCGCGGTGCTGACCGGCGAGCGGTACCCGACGCCCTTCGGCGTCCTTCCGATCACGCACGACGAGACCGCGATCGCGGTCGGGAAGGCCCGCTACAACGGCGACATCATCGCGGCCGTGGCGGCCGCGGACGAGCTGACCGCCGAGGCCGCGCTGTCCCGGATCCGGGTCGAGATCGACCCCCTGCCCGAGTACTCCGATCCGAGGATGGGGACGCAGCGGGTCGCCGAGCCGATCCATGCCCGCGGGCTGAACGGCTCGAACATCCAGAAGGAGGTCGTGCAGGAGTTCGGGGACGTCGACGGCGCGTTCGCGCGCGCGGCGCACTCCGTTCGCGTCCGGGCGACGTTCGCGGGCGTCACGCACGCGTTCACCGAGCCGATGGCGACGATCGCCGAGGCGACGCCGGACGGCCGGCTCACGGTCTGGAGCGCGACCCAGGTGCCGCACTACCTGCACCGCGCGCTCTCGGAGGTGCTCGGGATCCCGCTCCACCGCATCCGGGTGATCAAACCCGAGGTCGGCGGGGGCTTCGGGGGCAAGTCCGATCCCCTCCCGCACGAGATCGTCGCGGCGGCGCTGTCGATCGAGACCGGCCGCCCGGTGAAGGTGCTGTTCGATCGAGAGGACGTCTTCTACACGAACCACGGCCGCCACCCCACGCAGAACGATGTCCGGATCGCCCTCGATGCGGACGGTCGCATCGCGGCCTACGACATCGAGGCGCTGATCGACGGGGGCGCCTGGAGCTCCTTCGGCACCGTGACGACCTACTACAACGGCGTCCTCGCGATGGGACCGTACCGGGTCCCCGCGTTCCGCTACAAGGGCCGTCGGGTCTACACCAACCGCCCGCCGTCCGGGGCGATGCGAGCGCACGGGGGCACGAACATCCGATACGCGATCGAGGTCGCGCTCGACCGTCTCGCCGAGTCGACCGGCATCGATCCGTTCGACCTGCGCGCGCGCAACGCCCTGCCCCCGAACTCGACGACGATCAACGAGTTCCGCATCACCTCGACCTCCTTCCTCCAGTGCCTCGCCTCCGCCCGGGCCCGCAGCGGCTGGGACGACAAGTTCCGCCGGCTGCCGTTCGGCCGCGGGGTCGGCCTCGGCTGCGGATTCTACATCTCGGGTTCGAACAGCCCGATCCACTTCACGCCGAAGATGCCGCAGTCGACGGTCCACCTGAAGGTCGACATGGACGGGGGGATCGCCGTCCACTCGATGCAGGCCGACATCGGCCAGGGATCCAACACGCTGCTCGCGGCGATCGTCGCGGAGGTCCTCGGGGTCGAGCTCGAGCGGGTGCACGTCCAGCGGGTCGACTCGGACGTCAGCCCGATCGACATCGGATCCTACTCCAGCCGGGTCACGTTCATGATGGGCAACGCGGCGCGGCGGGCCGCGGAGGAGCTACGGGACCGCCTGCTCGCCGCGGCCGCCGAGCTCCTCGGTCGGCCCGCGGCCGAGCTGCGCGTGGGGCACGAGCGCTTCTTCGTCGCCGCCCAGCCCGAGGTCGGCGTGCCGTTCCTCGACACGCTGCACCGGGCGATGGAGAAGGTCGGCGCGCTCACCGCGAGCGGCGCCTACGACACCCCGCCCAAGGGCGGGACGTTCAAGGGGGCCCGGGCCGGGACCGCGCCGGCGTACTCGTTCGCGGCCTACGTCGCGCAGGTCGACGTCGACCCGGAGACCGGGGAGTACCGGGCGGAGAAGATCTGGGCGGCGTTCGACTGCGGCCGTCCGCTCAACCGCCTCGCGGTCGAGGGCCAGATCGAGGGCTCGATCCACATGGGGCTCGGCCAGGTCATGGGCGAGTCGATGAACTACCGCGGGGCCCGTCTGTTCAACCCGTCGCTGCTGGAGTACAAGATCCCGATGCCGCAGCAGATGCCCGAGATCGAGATCCTGCTCGTCGGCGAGGACGACCCGGAGGGTCCGTTCGGCGCCAAGGAGGCCGGCGAGGGGCCGCTGATCGCGACGCTGCCGGCGGTCGCGAACGCGCTCTACGACGCCATCGGCGTGCGGTTCACCGAGCTGCCGATCACGCCGGACCGCGTGCTCCGCGGGCTCGACCTGCGGCGTCAGGAGGGTCGGCCCTGGAAGGGGTCGTAGGGGTATGCACCTCGATCCGTTCGAGCTCCATCGCCCGACCTCGCTCGAGGCGACCGTCGGCCTCGCCCGGTCCCTCGCCGGCCGCTTCGACTACCTCGCCGGCGGCACCGACCTGCTGCCGAACTACAAGATGCACATCAACCTGCGCGATCACCTCATCGCGCTCGACCGGATCCCCGAGCTCTACGGACGCTCCGAGCGTCGGCTCGGCGCGATGGAACGCCTCGCGGACCTCGAGGCGGACCCGGCGCTGCGCGCGGCGTACCCGGTCCTCGCCGACGCGCTCGGCGAGGTCGCGACGCCGCTCGTGCGCGCCAGCGGGACCCTCGGGGGGAACTTGTTGGTCGAGACCCGGTGCTTCTTCTTCAACCAGAGCTACTTCTGGCGGGCGAGCCTCGGCTTCTGCCTGAAGGCCGACGGGGACCGCTGCCACGTCGTCCCGCAGAAGGAGCGCTGCTACGCGACCCACAGCGGCGACCTCGCGCCGGCGCTCCTCGCGCTCGACGCGTCGGTCGAGCTCGCCGGTCCCGACGGGCGGAGGACGATCCCGCTCGGCGCGCTCTACGATGCCGAAGGTGACGGGATCCGTCGCACGACCCTGCGACCGGGCGAGGTCCTGGTCGCGGTCGATCTGCCGGCGGATGCCGCCGGCCGTCGCGGGCGCTACAAGAAGCTGCGCGTGCGGCCGTCGTACGACTTCCCCGAGCTCGGGGTCGCGGTCGCCGGACGCTGGGACGACGCCCGAGTCGACGAGCTCCGGGTCGCGGTGGGCGGTGTCGAGCCGTTCCCCCGGCGCTTCGACGAGCTCACGGACCCGCTCGTGGGCGCCCCGCTCGACGCGGGCCGGATCGCGACGCTGGCCGAGGAGATCGGGCGCCGCCTGCGGCCGGTCCACAACACGTTCCTCCTGCCGGACTATCGCCGCCGGATGATCCCGGTCTACGTCCGCCGCGCGATCGCCGAGTCACGGCCGTGGGGGCCCCCGTGAGCGAGCGCCCCAGCTTCGCGATCGTGCCGATCGCCGCGCTGCGCGCCCACGAATCGACCGAGCCCGCGAAGGTCCGCGCGCTCGCGGAGGCGCTCCGTCGCTCGGGCGTTTTCGAGGAGCCGATCTGGGTCGCCGCGGGCTCGAACGTGATCCTGAACGGCCACCACCGCGCCGCCGCGCTCGCGCGGCTCGGCGCCGATCGGGTGCCGGCCTGGCGGATCGACTACGGGAGCGACGCGGTCGCGCTCGATCGCTGGTCCCCGGGCCCGCCGGTCTCGAAGGCGGAGGTCCTTCGCCGGGCGTTCTCCGGCGAGCTGTTCCCCCCGCGGACCACGCGTCACATGCTCGCGTTCGCGCTGCCCGCGCACGGAACGCCGCTCGTCGAGCTCGGCGTGCGCGTCGGGGTCGGGCGGCGAGCGCCTCAGCGCGGCGCGGTGCCGGCCGCCCGCTCCGGAGAGTACGGCAGCGCGAGCTCGCCGCGGGCGAAGCGCTCCAGCGTGCGGTAGAGCAGGTCGACCTCCACGGGCCGCAGGCGCTCGCGCAGCGACTCGGGCGTATCGTCCGGGCGCACCGCGAGCCGCGCCTGGGCGATCGGAGGACCCGCGTCGACCGCGCCCGTGACGAGGTGGACGGTCACGCCGGTCTCGGCCTCCCCTGCCTGCAGGACCGCCTCGTGGACCCGGCGCCCGTGCATCCCCCGGCCGCCGTAGCGCGGAAGGAGCGACGGGTGGAGGTTGACCGCGCGGCCGGCCCACCGCTCGAGGAACGGCGGCGGGAGTATCGAGAGGAACCCGGCGAGGACGACGAGGTCGATCCCGTGCGCCTCCAGCGCCGCGGACAGGCGCGCCGACCAGCCGGCGGCGTCCGCCCCCGGTCGCCCCAGCATCACGTGGGGGAGGCCGTGGCGCGCCGCGACCTCGAGGGCGCGGATCCCCGGCCGGTCGGCCACGACCAGCGCGATCCCGAACGGCCCGCGCGAGCGCTCTAGGCGCGTCGCGAGCCCGTCGAGCGTCGTCCCCTCGCCCGAGACGAGGACCGCGACCTCAAGGGGGGAGCCCATCGCCCTCGCCCCGAGCTAGAAGAGCGTCGTCGACGTGAAGCGGAACGACCGGGTCAGCAGCGCCGGGCAAGTGATCGCCGGCTCGCCCCGCTCGTAGGCGTGGATGCGGCGCGTGCGGCCGACGAGCTCGATCCCGCGCAGGGTGCGCAGGACGCTGTCGGTGAAGCGGAGGTTCCGGACCGGCCCGGCGATCTCCCCTCGCTCGATCCGGTACGTGCCGTCCCGCGTCATGCCGGTGATGATGCCCCGCCCGGGGTCGACGATCCGCACGTAGTGGAATCGCGTCACCCACAGGCCGCGGCGCGCCCCGGCCACGAGCTCCGCCTCGCTCGCATCGCCCGGCGCGAGCAACGGGTGCGTCGGGATCGGCCCCCAATCGCCGTGCGGCTCCTCCGGGGGGGCCGCGTGCCCGGTCGACGCGCGCCCGAGGCGCCCGCCCACGATCGTGTCCATCGCCGCCGGGCCGGCCACGCCCCGGCGGATCAGCGGGAGCGGCCGCGCCGCCACGCCCTCGAAGTCGATCCCCACGGGCAGCGTGTCGCGGGAGCGGGGGTCGTCGATCAGGTCGACCGACGGGGGGGCGATGCGCCGGCCGCGCTTGCCGTGCAGGCAGCTCCAGCCGCGTTCCTCGCCCACGCCTCCGTAGCCCATCAGCGCGAGGAACAGCAGGAGCTCGTGCACCGCGGTCGTGCCGAGCACGACCCGGTAGGCGCCCGGCGCCGCCGCGGCGGGTTCGGACGTCGCCACCCGCTCCGCGGCCTCGCGGCCCAGCGCCTCGGGCGCGAGGCGCGCGGCGTCCCAGTGGGCGCCGTCGGACCAGCCCGACACCGGCGGGTCCCGGTCCGGTCGGTCGACGAGCACGCTCGCCTGGGCGCCGGAGCTCCGGGCCGTTCGGTCGAGCCCGCGGGTGTTGACCACGCGCCGCTCGTGGCCCCCGACGTGGACCGCGCCGGCGACGCGCGCGGCGGGCGCGTGGGCGAGCGCGCTCTGCAGGATCGCCTCGGCGAGCCGGGTGACCCCGGCCGGATCACGGTCCGCCGTCACAGCGGAGTAGGCCGTGGCGGTCGGACGGGGCGCGCCCTCTCCGGGGAACCCCGGGAACTTCGGCTCGAGGGGGGCGACGCGGGCGAGCGAGCGGGCCGCGCGCACGACCGCCGCGATGCCGTCGTCGGAGACGTCGCTGGTCGTGGCGGTGCCCAGGCGCCGGTCCTCGGCGATCCGGACCGAGACGTGCGTGGTGCGCTCGTGGTGCGGCTGGGTGATCCGGGAGTTCGCGAAGCGGATCGTGGTCCACGCCGAGCGGACGATCCGCGCGTCGCTCTCGACGCCGTCCGGCAGGGCGGCGAGGGCGGCCGCGACGCGGTCGCCGACCGAGGTCCGACGCGTCGGCACCGCTAGCCTCCGCGGACCGGCACGTGGCGGAAGCGCGCGACCGGGGCGCCGTGGCTGACCCGGGCGACCTGCGAGGGCTGGCCCTTGCCGCAGTTGGGCAGGCCCCACAGGTGCCAGGTCGACGCGTCCGCGACGGCGTCCATCTTCGCCCAGAACTCCGGCGTCATCCCGGCGTAGATCGGGTTGCGCACGATCTCGCCGAGCTCGCCGCGGACGATGCGGCGGCCGAGCTCGGTGCCGAACTGGAAGTTGAGGCGCTTATCGTCGATCGACCAGGAGCGGTTCGTCGCAAGGTAGACGCCCTCGTCGACGCCGCTCAGCAGCTCGTCGAGCGACATTGTGCCGGGCCGGAGGTCGACGTTCGTCATGCGGATCAGGGGCGCACGGTCCGGTCCGTCGGCCCGGGCGGTCCCGCCGGAGTGGGCGAGCCCGAGCTGGGCCGCCGACTCCCGAGAGGAGAGGACCCCGACCAGCGTGCCGCGCTCGACGATCGGCACGCGCTGGGCGGCCACCGCCTCGTCGTCCCAGCCGAACGTGCCGAGGCCGCCGGGCTCCGTCGCGTCCGCGACCACGTTCATGAGCGGGCTCCCGTAGGGCAGCGATCCGATCCGGTCGGCGGCGACCCAGCTCGTCCCCGCGTAGCCGGCCTCGTTGCCGTAGATCCGGTCGAGCTCGACCGCATGGCCCACGCTCTCGTGGACCTGGAGCGCGAGCTGCGACGACTCGAGCACCACCGTGGTCGTCCCGGTGGGACAGGCCGGCGCGTCGAGGAGGGCCAGTGCCTCGCGTCCGACCGCCTCCGCGTGGGACACGAGGTCGAGCCCCCGGATGAACTCGAAGCCGGCCTGCGCGTAGTCGCCGCCGAAGGAAGCGGGCCAGGAGCGCCGCTGGACCATGCCCGCGCGGATCGCGGTCGCCGCGATGCCGGCGCCGACGTGGACGATCCGCGAGCGGTACGCCGCGCCGTCCGTGGACCGGAACCACTTGACCTCCTCCCACGCGTCGAACGAGGCCGCCCCGCTCTTCACGGACGGTCCGACGTGCAGGAGGCGCTCGCTCTCCGTGAGCAGCGCGACGATCTCCTCGTGGCCGACCTCGAACGGGTCCTCGCGGACGGGCGAGGAGTAGCGGCCGTTGATCGGTCCGTTGTCGTCGGTGACGCTCAGCGGTTGGCGCGTCGAGCGGCTCGCCGCGCGCGCGAGGCGCACCGCCTGGCGCGCCGCCGCCCGGACCCCGGCCGTCGTGAGGTCGCTCGTACCGGCGAACCCCCAGGCGCGCGCGGTGCGCACGCGCACCCCGAGGCCCGCGGAGGTGCTCGACGTCAGCGCGTCCGCGACCCCGTCGCGGACGGCGATGTTCAGGTACCGGTACGGGGCGACCAGCCGGACGTCGGCGTAGTCGACGCCGGCCGTCTCGGCCGCGCCGAGCGCGACGTCGACGAGCTCCTCGGACACGGCTCCCGGGCCCGCCACGCGGGCCCCCAAGATAAGCTCCCGCGCCGCCGACCTAGAGCATGACGCGCAGGTTGAGCTTCTCGGTGAGCTCCTTGTAGCGGTTGCGGATCGTGACCTCGGTCACGCCGGCGACCTCCGCGACCTCGCGCTGGGTCCGGCGCTCGCCGCACTGCACGCTCGCGATGTAGATCGCGGCCGCGGCGACCCCGGTCGGCCCCCGGCCGCTCGTGAGCTCGCGCTCGGTGGCGTCCTTGAGGATCTCGTTCGCGCGGGTCTGGATCTCGCCCTTGAGCTTGAGCTCGGAACAGAAGCGCTGGATGTAGTCCTGCGGCCGGGTCGGCATCAGCTTGAGGTGGAGCTCACGGGTCATGAACCGGTACGTGCGGCCGATCTCCTTGCGCCCGATCCGGGACTTGGAGGCGATCTCGTCGAGGGTCCGAGGCACGTTGCACTGTCGGCAGCTGCCGTAGAGCGACGCGGCGACCACGCCCTCGATCGACCGGCCCCGGATGAGATTGCGGTTGACCGCCTTGCGGTAGATCATCGCCGCCGTCTCCCGTACGTTGCGCGGGAGCGCCATGCCCGAGGCGATCCGGTCGAGCTCCGCGAGGGCGAAGGCGAGGTTGCGCTCCGTGGCGTTGGAGACGCGGATGCGGCGCTGCCACTTGCGCAGGCGGTAGAGCTGCGCGCGGTTGCGCGTCGGGATCGACTTGCCGTAGGGGTCCCGGTTCTTCCAGCCGATCTCGGTCGACAGGCCCTTGTCGTGGATCGTCAGCGTCGTCGGCGCCCCGGTCCGCGCCCGCTTCTCGCCCTGCTCGGCGTCGAACGCGCGCCAATCCGGGCCCTGGTCGATCATCGACTCCTCGAGCACGAGCCCGCACTCGTCGCAGACGAGCTCGCCGCGCTCGTAGTCGCGGGTCAGGTGGTTCGATCCGCAGCTCGTGCACCGGGTGGCGACCGCGAGGTCCTCGGCACGCGGTGCCGCCTTCTCGACGCCCCCGTTCTCCCCGTCGTCCGGCACGCCCGCCTCCCTCACTCCGTCTCGAGGATCGTGCCGATGAGCGCGAACCCCTCCGCCGGGGTCGGCGGACGCGCGAGCCGCACCGATAGGTACGGTCGCGCGACCGGCCCGAATACCCGCAGCACGGTGCCGTGGACGACGCGGCGGCGGTCGGTCACGCGCGTCCCCTCGGCCGGCGCCTCCGCGGTCGCGGAGCGGACGGTGAGATTCCCCGAGGGCGTGACCGCGCGCACGATGCCGACCTCGCACGGAACCGGGCGGGGGGCTGCTCGCGGCAAGTGGTATAAACGACTTGCGATAGGTATTAAAGCGTTACGGTCGAGGCCGGGAGGCCCGGCTGCGGGCCCGGGCGGCGGCCGCCTCGGGGGTCTCTCCTGCCGGCGGTATCTCGGGCGGCACGTACGGGTTATACGGCAGGAACGCGAGCTTCTCCTCGGGCTCCTCGCCCTCCTCGGGTGCGTGGGCGTCCGAGGTGTCCCCGGCGGGTTCGGCCGGCCGCCGGCTCGTCTCTGGTCGCTCGCCGAGGGAATCAAGGTCGCCCGGCGCGACGCCCGAGACCGGCTCGGCGGCGAGCTTGCGCTCCCGCGAGATCCGGTCGACCTCGAGGTAGAGCGCCTCGATCTCCTCCTCGGGCGTGCCGTAGCGCCGGTCGTCGATCCGGCGATCGTCGCTGAGCGCCGCGCGGACCTGGCTCATCAGGCGCGCCGCGCTCTGCGCGTCGCGGGCGCGCCCCTTGATGCGCTGGAGCCGACGGGCGAGGTTGCGGGCCTCGCGCAGGATCTCCTCCTCCTCGTGCGGGCCCGGGACGGGCACCGCGGGCGCGCGCGGGATGCGCGACACGGAGCGGCGTGCCTCCACCAGGCGCTGGGCCGTGAGGGCGAGGTTCTGGTCCTGGACCGCCTGCAACAGGAGGCCAAAGGCGCGCCCGGCATCCGCGACCTCCTCGCCGCGGTTCCGGGCCCGCCGGATCGACTCGCCGAGGTTCTGTGCTTCCTGCACGCAGAACTTCGGGATCGCGTCGTTGAGGACCGCGAGCGCGAGCGAGGCGCTCGCCGCGGCCTTCTGCATCGAGCCGGAGCTCAGCGGCTCGCTCTGCAGGCGCGTCCGGGGGTTGCCGACGCGGGTGTCCAGATGCTGCAGGTCGACGCCGAGCGTCGAGGCGATCGCGCGGAGCTCGTCCGCGCGGCGGAGGAGCTCGCGGACCCAGGTCCAGTCCTGCGCGACCTTCGTGAGCAGGCTCTCGCCGCCCTTGACCACGCGCTCGGCCGCGGCCGCGTCCCCAGCACCGAGCGCGCGGTCGAAGGCGTCGCGGATCTGCATCGTGGGAAACGGCAGCCCCTCGAGCTCGAGCTCGTGGCCCTGCGCGGTGAGCCGATCGAGGCGGGCGCGCAGCGCGACGATCGCCGCGGCATCGGACTTCGGCATCGCCTACGCGCCCTCCGGCGCGGCCGCCAGCATGCGCATCAGCCGGGCGAGCGTCGCGTCCGCGCGTTCGACCTCGCGCCGACGCAGCAGGTCGGTGACCTCGCGGATCTGGACCGCGGCATCCCGCGCCACCTCGCTGTCCGGCGGCAGGGTCCGCACGCGGCCGGCGAGGGCGCGGGCCTTCCCGAGCAGCCGGGCGAGCGCCTCGCCCTCGGACTCCCGGGCGGGGGGCGCTTCGGGCGCGGGCGGCGGCGCGACGGCGATCTGCTGCGCCTCGCGCGACTGCTCGAGCCGGTCGATCTCGAGCCGGAGCTCGCGAACGGCGTGGGTCGCGTCGACCAGTCGGCCCTTCTTCAAGTGGCGGGTTGCCTCGGCATGCAATCGCCGAGCGAGCGCGGCCGGCGGGTGGTCCTCGGGGTACCGGTCGAGGGCCGCCTCCTGACGCCCGAGCTCCTGATCGAGCGCGCTCGGGATGGCCTCGTGCAAGAGCATCAGCACCTGGGCAGCCGCCTGCACGACCGCGTCCAGGCGCTCCTCGGTGAGCCCGCTGCCATCCAGCTGGTCCCGCATCGCGGAGACCTCGCCCTCGATCTCCCCGAGCGGCACGCCGAGCTCCTTGGCCTCCTTGCGGAGCGCGTCGATCTGGCGCAGCAGCCCCTGGAGGCCGCGCCAGTCGGACTCGAACTGGCCGATCCGCTGCTCGGTCTCCAGCAGCAGCGGCCCGACCTGCTCGCGCTCTTCGCCGCGGATCGCCGACTCGAGCCGTCCGAGGTCGTCGCCGAGGGCGAACTTGACGCCGCTCGCCCCCAGGGCGGTCGCCCGCGCCTGCAGCTGCTGCAGCCGCTTCGACAGGAACTCCTCGGTCTGGCGGTCGAGGCTCCGCTGGGCCCGTCGCAGGACCTCGAGCGCCTCGCTGGCGCGGCCCTCCGCCTCGATCAGCGCGGCCTGGCACATGTCGCTCGTGACGTCCGGTGCGCCGCGGCCGAGCTGGCGGACGCTGTCGAGCTTGCCGCGGAGGTCGCGGCTGATCGCGGCGCACAGCTCGGCCTCGGGAGACGGCGGACCGGCCGTCGAGGTCACCGGCGCCGGGATCGTCGCGGTCGCGGCTTCCATCTCCGAGGCCGTGGCCCCGTTCGGGCCGATCGTTCGGAGCGCCTCGATCGCGAGCGCGGTGGGGAACCCGCAGACCGAGCAGTGGGCGACCGTGGGCGGGATCGGCTGGTCGCAGATCGGACAGTTCGACGCCACGGTGTCTCGGTGCCCCTCTAGTAAGGACTATAGACGAAGCTCCCGACCTTAACCTCTTGCCCGGCGAGGAGACGGCGGCGGAGAGTGGCGCGGTCAGCCCCCGCTGAACGTGGGCACGACCGTGAGCCGGACGTCCCGCTCGATCGCGGTGTCCAGCGGGATCGGCGTCTCGCCGTCGAGCACCGCGCTCCCCTCGGGCGCCAGGCCGGTCGCGCGGAGCACGCTGCGCACGAGCGTGCCCGCGGGCACGACCAGACGACGCCGCTCGACGCGCCCGGCCCGCGCGAGCTCGAGGTGGACGGTGACGCGAGCGGGGGAGGCGCTGAGGGGGAGACGTCCCGACGTCCGGAGCCGGGTCCGGGCGTCTTTTGAACTCCCGCGATGCATACGCACCACCAGATCTCGAATCTGGCGCCTTGGCCGAGCTAGGCTACCTCAGCACCCGTGCCGAAGGGAGCGGCGGCGGGCTTAAGCGCTTTTGTCGGAATCCGCAGGGCGGAAACCCTCAGCGCCGTGCCGGGTCGGCGAGCGCGGCCTTGAGGCGTGTGATCGCCTCGACGGGGTACGGGTCGACGTGGCGTGCCTCCGCGAGGAACAGGCTGAGATGGTCCCCGAGGGCGAGCCCCACCAGCAACGCCTCGAGCCGGTCCTCGGATTCGAGCGGCACGCGCAAGACCCGCACGCCGCGGCGCGCGAGCAGGCGGTCGAGGTAGTCGAAGCTCTTGCGCGTCGGGGCGCTCTCCTCGGACCACTCGATCAGGACGACGGCGCAGCGACGCGCCTCGGTCGGTCGGACCGCGTCCCAGCCCACGAGCGCGTTGTGGAACAGCTCGGGCACCTCGTCGAAGAAGGCGAGACACTTCGCGTTCTCCTCGATCTGCGTCGCCCAGCGACGGGCGAGGCCGGCGAACGCGCTCTCCGCGTAGACGATCGGCAGGCGGTCGCCCAGCCGCCGTGCGAGGCGGGCGGGAAGACCGCGGGCCCGGCCGAACTCGGGCACGGCGGCTTCGACGCGGCTCGCGGCGTTCTCGAGCCGGCGCTCGTTCGATTCGGGGAACAGCGGGTCGATCAGCCCGAGCAGGCCGCCGAACATGGTCCCCACGGCCGTGCGGGGCGGGATCCCGGGCGGTAGCGGCAGGAAGGGCACGCCGTCGCGCTCGGCGCGCTCGGCGAGCGTGCCACCGCTCGTGACCACGACCCGGCGGGCCCCGGCCCGCCCGGCCGCGTCGTAGGCGCGCAGGGTCTCCCAGGTGGTGCCGGAGTAGCTGACCAGCACGACGAGGCTGTGGCGGCCGACGGCGCGCGGCAGGTCGGGCGAGCGGACGACCTCCAGCGAGAGCGCGGTCTCGGCCGCGACGAGGCCCCGCGCGAGCTCCGAGGCGATGCCCGAGCCGCCCATCCCGACGCAGAAGACGGTCGTGGTCCGCGCGCTGGCCCCCGGAGCGATAGCGACCCCGGATCGGAAGCCGTCGCGCAGCCCGCTCGGAAGTGCCGCGGCGAGCGCGCGCATCTTCGCCGGACCGCTCGGCTCGAGCGCACGGTTCCGCATCGTCGGGCCGGGCGCCCTGCGGAAGATATCCCTTGCGGGCGGCGCCCGCGACGGCCCGAGGCGCCCTACGAAACTACTTGAGCCCGCACGGGCCATTCGGACCGGCCGGCTCCCCGTGGGGGCCCGGAGGCGATCACGGCATCCGGACGTCGCAGCCCTGGGCCGGAGTCCGACGCGCGGATCTCGACCGGCAACGCCGGCCTCGACACGATGCTCGGCGGCGGCGTCATCCCGCGCCGCCCGTACCTGCTCGTCGGACCGGCCGGCACCGGCAAGTCGACGCTCGCGATCGAGTTCCTGTGCGAGGGCGCGCGCCGCGGCGAGCGCGTGCTGCTCGTCACGCTCGAGGAACCCCCGAACGAGATGCGCGTGAACCACCGGGGGCTGTCGAGCGAGTTCGACCGGGTCGACGTCTTCGACGCGATCCCCGACGTGATGCGTTACGAGCGCGTTCCGTTCAAGGACATCTCGGCGGTCCGACAGGCGATGCCGTTCGGGCACGTGCCGCTCGTCATCCGGCGCACTCCCGAGCTCACCGGGGTCGAGGTGACGATCACCGCGCTCGAGCAGATGCTGCGCAGTGAGGTGGCGCGCAAGGGCTACACGCGCGTCGTCATCGACTCGCTGACCGCGTTGCAGTACTTCTGCATGAAGGGATTCAACGAGGTCGCCGGCGCGCAGATGTTCCTGCGCTTTCTCTCCGATCTCCGGGTCACGACGTTCCTCACGGTCGAGTCCCCGCTCGAGGACGTCGACACGACCGAGCGCGCGCTCGCGCGCGGCGAGATCCGCCTCTTTCGCTGGGAGCTCGACGGCAAGACCGTTCGGGCGATCGGCGTCGAGAAGCTGCGCGGCGGCTCGCACGACGTGCGCCTGCATCCCTACCGCATCGGACCGCAGGGCATCGACGTGCAGCTCGGCGTCACGATCTCGCGCGATACCCGGCGCATCATCGAACCGACGCCCCTGGTCGAGCTCGCCGTGACCGTGCCGTCCGGCGCGGTCGGCTCGCCGCTCGACCCGCTCACGGACGAGGTCGCGGACCTCGTGGCCGTCGGCGCGGACGTCGGCGCCATCCGGACGGAGATCGAGGCCGCGCTCGATGCCGTGAACCGCGGGGACCGCGTCGCCGCCTCGGGCCACATCGCGGCCGCCTCGGCGCTCAGCATGGATCTCGCGGGCGGCTACCGTGCTCCCGGCGTCGACGCCCCGAGCACGGGTTCCGATCCCGGCTCGATCGCCCGGCGCCGGATCATCGCCCGCGGCGACTCGGTGCGGGCTGGGGTCGCCCCGACGGAGCTCCCGGCAAGCGCCGAGCTCGAGCCGCAGCTGCGCCGGGTGTTGGGCGCGCTCCCCCGCGGTCCGCCCGCGGCCAGCGTGTCGCCGGCGCCGTCTCCGCCGGCCGTGGCGCCGGTGCCGGGGGTTCCGGCGCGAGAGGTCCCCAGCCCGAGCGCACCGCTCCCGCCGCCGGCCACCCTCGTCGCTCCCCCCGCGCCGCCGGCTCCCAACCCCATCGCGCCGGCGTCGGTCGCCCCGCCGACCCCGACCCCGGGCCCGGCGGCGGCCCCCGTCCCGAGGCCCGCCCCGACTCCCTCGGTCGCGGCCCCGGCTCGCGCTGGGGCGGAAGCGGCGGCGGCGCCCGCGAGTCCGTCGCCGATCCCTCTCGCGAACCCCGCACCCACGGCCCCGACGCCACCACCCCCCGTGGTGACGGCTTCCGTGGTCACGCCGCCGTCCCCTCCACCGCCCGCGCCCGCACCGCCCGCACCGCGGACGGCGGCCGCTCCGCCCCAGCGTCCTCCCGCTCCCCCCTCCCCACCGATGCTCCCCGCGCGACACGCGCCGCCGCCGCCTCCACCGCCTCCCGCTCCCGAGCGCCCTCCGCCGCCGGCCGCACGCCAGCCACCGCCGCCGCTACCCAGTCCGCCCTACGTGGCGAGGGCTCCGCCCCCGGCCGCACCGCCGGTGGCGAGCCCGCCCCCTCCGCCGTTGCCCATCGCCCCCCCGCCAGTGCCCGCGGCTCCGCTCCCGGCCGCTCGCGCCCCCACCGGCGCGGCCGCAGCCGCTCCGATCCAAGGCTCCGAGGCCGCCGCGGCCCCGACGCCCGCCACGGCACCGGCCCCGGTGCCCTCCGAGCCGGCGGGCCCGCCGCGGCGACAACGCAAGCGGGCGGCGAAGGCGGGCAAGCGCTCCAACGAGCCGGCCACCGGTCCGCCGCCTCCCGAGGACGCGGCGGCGACGGCGGGCACCGGGCCCGCCGCCCGCGAGGGCGATGCCGAGGCAGAGGCCGGCGTGACGGATGCCGCGACCGGCCGCAGGCGGTCCGCGCGACGACGCAGGTCGGCGACGGCCGCGACGGCCGAGCCCGCGCCGGCCCCCGGTCCTTCGGGCACCCCGCCCGAGCCGCCGCCCGCCCCGGCCCCGTCGGAGAGTGCGCCGCCCGAGGCAAAGTGACCGTCGCGTCCTCCGCCCTGGTCCAGGAGCGCGTCGCGACCGGCATCCCGGGCCTCGACCGGATGCTCGGCGGTGGACTGATCGCCGGTCGCCCGTACCTCGTGACCGGCGGCACGGGCAGCGGCAAGACGCTCCTCAGCCTCACCTTCCTCCTCGAGGGCCTTCGGCAGAAGGAGGAGGTGCTCCTCGTCGCGGTCGACGAACCCCCGACGGAGATCGCAGAGAACGTGCAGTCGTTCCGGTGGGACCTCTCGGCGGTGAAGACGCTCGATGCGAACCCCGGCACGCGAGGGATCCGCAAGACCGCCGCGGTCCAGGAGATCCGCACGATGACCGATCTGAAGACGATGCGCGACCTCACCGAGGAGAAGAAGAAGACGAGCGAGATCGAGGAGATCTCGATCCAGTCGATCTACCTCAAGCTGCGCCAGCAGATGGCCGACGTGCCGTTCCGCCGCGTGGTGATCGACTCGATCACGTCGATCCGCCGATTCGCCGTGAAGTCGTCGCAGGACCCGCAGGCCGAGCGCACGGAGATCCAGTCGCTGCTGCGCTTCCTCGCCGAGCAGAACGTGACCGCGCTGATCACCGCGACGCCGAGCAATCCGGGCGTGCTGACGCCCGAGGAGATCCTGACGCGCGGGGAGATCCTTCTGACCCGTAAGTGGATCGGCGACCGCTCGGTCCGCCAGATCAAGATCGTCCGGATGCGCGGCGCGGCGCACGACCCCGAGCGTCGGCCGTTCGGGATCACGCCCCAGGGGATCGTGCTCGGCTAGCGCGGCGCCAGCCTCAAGCCCGCGCGGCGCTGGTCCGGGCCGTGGCGCGCTGGCTCGTGAAGTCCGACCCCGAGGACTACGCGTTCGCCGACCTCGAGCGCGACGGACGCACGGAGTGGACCGGGGTCCACAACGCTCTAGCGCTGCGCCACTTGCGCTCGATGGCCCCGGGGGACGCGGTGCTCGTGTACCACTCCGGTGGCGAGCGCGCGGCCGTCGGGCTCGCTCGGGTGGAGTCCGTCCCGCGACCCGACCCCCGGGACGCCCGCGGCTCCTGGACGGTGACACTGGCCGCGACGCGCCGTCTCGCCCGCGCGATCCCTCTGGACGAGCTGCGGCGCGTGCCGGGCCTGGACGGCTTCGTCCTGTTCCGCATGGGTCGGCTCTCCGTCCTGCCCGTCTCCGCCCGGGAGTGGGCTCGAGTACTGGCGCGCGAGTCGCTGGCGGCCGCGCCGCGCCCTACGGGATCGCCCGCGGCTCGCGCTCGAGCCACCGGCTCGCCGCGGCGCGGAAGCGCGGAGCGACGTAGACGCTGACCGGCCAATCGGCCGGCGGTCGCATCACGAGCGCGTGCCAGGGGCTCACGGCGCGGAACGGATAGGTGATCATCCGGCCCGAGGCGAGCCCGACGTCCTTCCAGTCGTCCGCCGGGTCGCCCCGCGCCCCGAGGCCCGCGAGGTCGATCACGACCGCGCCGGCCGGAGCGCGCAGCCGCCCGGCGAGCTCGTCCTCCAGCCCGCGTCGCTCGGCCGGGTGCTCCGCGAGCCGCTCCCAGCGCCGACGGGCCGCGCGGGTCATCGAGCGGAGCCCGAACGCGCGCTTGTGGAGACGCCGCTCCAGGACCGAGCGGATCAGCGCGCCGCTCGGGCCTCCGCCGTCGGCGAGACGCGTGAGCAGCTCGCCGTCGGTCCAGCCAAAGAGCTCCCGGGCGCTCTCGGGATAGCCGGCCCGTCGCTCGACGGCAGCCTGGGCCATCACCTCGGCCGCCCGCACGGTCTTGTGGAAGTAGACCGTCGAGTACATCAGGGCCCGACCGACGAGGAACCCCTCGACCGCGCTGCGTCCCTTTTCGGCGAAGACCAGCCGGCCCTCGATCAGCCGGATCGTGTCGAGGAGGCGGATCGCGTCGATCGCCCCGTGCGCGACGCCGGTGTAGTGCGCGTCCCGCTGCAGGTAGTCGATGCGGTCGGCGTCGATCGCGCCGTGCAGGAGCCGGCCGACGATCTCGGGGGCGACCGGCGCCGTGGGATCTACGAGCGCGGCCACGCTCTCCGGCTCGATCCGGTGGCGCCGTAAGATGGCCGGGACTGACGAGCTCGCGCCGTCGGCACCCGTCCCCTCGATGCGCGCGCGCGAGAGGCGCTCGTGCCCGAAGCCGAGGGCTTCCTGCATGGGCCCGTCCAGGGTGTGCGAGAACGGGCCGTGCCCGAGGTCGTGCAGCAGGCCGCCGATCGCCAGGAGCCGCGCCTCCTCGGCGGGGAGGCCGAGGCGTTCGGCGAACCGGGAGGCGACCCAGAACGTGCCGAGCGAGTGCTCGAGGCGCGTGTGGTTGGCGCCGGGAAAGACGAGATGGGCGAAGCCGGTCTGCCGGATCCCCCACAGGCGCTGGAATTCCGGAGTGCCGACCAGGTCGAGCGCGACCCCGCTGAGCGGGATCGGGCCGTGGACTGGGTCGAAGATCGATTTCGCCGTCGCGGCGGGGGCACGTCGGACCATCCGGCCCCCGAGGCGCTCCTCAGGATAAGGTGGGCGCGCGGTCGAGACCTCGCCGCTGCTCGTCCGCGCCGAACGTATTTAGGCCGATGGGTTCGTCGAGGTAGCGCCGATGGCCAGTGCGTCCCCACCGGGGGGTTCCCCGGTCGCCCCGGATCCGCTCGATGACGTGCGCCGCGGCTACAAGGCGGCGATCGAGGCGGAGGCCGGCACCGATCGAGCCCAGTACACGAGCGCGCTGAAGGCGTTCCTCGCCACCGTGGAGACCCACGCCAAGGAGCTCGCCGACGCCGGCGGCGAGGTCGGCCCGTGGCTCGACGACGCGGCGATGGCGTTCTACCGCGCGTCGCAGCCGGAGCTCGCGCGCCGGGCCGTCGACCTCGGCCTGCAGTTCACCCCCGGCGCTTCCTCCCTCCTCCACCACAAAGCCCTGATCCTCCTCGCCCAGAACGAGGACCTGCCCGAGGTCGTCGCCCTCACCGGCCGCGCGATCGAGGCGAACCCGCACGACAAGGGCCTCTGGGCGACCCGCGCCGACGCGCTCAAGCTGCTCGGGCAGACGCCGGAGGCGGCCGAGGCGTACCTCCGCGCGCAGCAGCTCGACGCCACTTCCACGCAGTACGTCGACAAGTCGCTCAAGCTCGTTCCGAACAACACCCGGGCGCTCCGCATGAAGCTCGAGCTCGCGCGCGCGAACGGCGGGGAGCTGCCCGCGCTCGAGGCCTGCGAGGAGCTATTGCGCACGACCCCGGACGATCCAGAGCTACTGCTCGCGCGCGCGGACCTGCTGGCGGCCGTCGGCCGCCTCCCCGAGGCCCTCGACGCGCTCGAGCGCGTCCACGCCGTGGCGCCGGACGACCCGCGCGCGAAGATCCTCCACGTCCGGACGCTGTTCCGGGTGGACCGGGCGCCGGATGCGGTCCCGATTGCGAAGGGGATCGTCGCGGCGACCGAGGCGCCGGACGCGTCCGCGCTGGACGAGATCGCGCGCGCGCTCGAGGCCGACGCGCCGGATCTCGCGGTCGCGGCCCGCGAACGCCTGCGCGAGGTCGACCCGCGCAACCTGCAGAACCTGATCGAGCTGCGGGACCTCGGCCTTCGGCTCAATCGCAGCGAGGTCGCGCTGGCCGCCTGCCAGGCGATCCTGGCCGCGCAGCCCGACCACCTCGACGCGATGCGGAGCGTCGCGGAGATCGAGCTCGCCCGCGGCGACGCGGAGAAGGCGATCGAGGCGTACCGGGCGCTCGCGAAGGCGCACCCGCACTCGGTCCCCGACCTGCGTCGGGCGCTCGAGGCCGCCCGCTCCGCCGGGCGCGACGACATCGTCCGCGAGTTCGCCGCCGCGATCCTGGCCGAGGAGCCGACCGAGGCCGAGGCCCAGGTCGAGCTCGCCCGGACGCTGGCGGCGGCCGGCGACAGCGCCGGCGCCCTCAAGGCCTACGACGCGCTGCTCGCCGCCCACCCGGGCGAGCTCGCCTACCTGCTCGAGAAGAAGGAGATCGTCGCCCGATTGAGCGAGCCGGCCGCGCTCGCGCCGGTCCTGGACGAGCTGTTCCGGCTGGACCCGACGCGCACGGACGTCGCGGTCGAGCGGGGGAACCTCTACCTCGCCCTCGCGTACGACCAGGCGGAGGGCTCGGCCGAGCGCGACCGGGCCGCCCGCACGGCCCTCGTCTCCTACGAGCGCGCGTCGACCGACACCGAGGCCGCGGGCGTCAGCGAGCTCGGGCTGGCCCGGGCGTCCCGCCTCGTCGGGGATCATGATCGCGCGGTCCGGGAGTACCGGGCGTTCCTCGACCGGCCCGGTCACGAGGCGCGCCACGACGTGCTCAAGGAGCTCGGCCACGCGCTGCGCGAGACCGGCCGCAACTCCGAGGCGAGCGAGGCGTACATGCGCGCGATCCGCGGTGGGCTCGAGGACGAGGACCTGTTCTGGGGGGCCGTGGAGGTCCTCAGCCAGCAGAACCAGGAGGCCCGCGCGCTCCAGCTGATCGAGGTCCTCTTGAGCCGGGCGCCGCAGAACCCGATCTTCCTGCGGAAGAAGGGACAGATCCTGTTGCAGAGCGGCCGCCGCCCCGAGGCGCTCGGCCTGCTTCAGGCGGCGGTCCAGGCGACCCCGAGCGATCCGCACGCCTACTTCGAGGTGGGCGAGGCGCTCCGCGCGCAGGGCGCCTACGCCGACGCGATCGATTACTTCCGCCGCGGGCTCGCGATCGATCCGAAGAACCGCCACGGGCGCCTCGCCTTGGCCGAGACCCTCCTGCTCGCCGGCCTCTACCCCGAGGTCGTCAGCCTCTCGGACGCCCTCCTGAAGGAGGACCCGAACGAGATCGCGGCGTGGAAGGCCCGCGGCGACGCCTGGCGCGCGCTGGGCCGGCCCTCCGAGCTCCTCTACTCGCTGACCGCGATCCTGCTGCTCGACCCCGAGAACGGTCCGGCGCTCCTCGAGAAGTACCGCCTGCACCGCGACGCCGGCGAGACCAAGGAGGCGTACGAGGCCCTCAGCAAACTGCTGTCGGTCGACGGGCCGGAGGCGAAGGACGCCGCGCTCCAGCTCGAGCTCGGCGACCTTGCCGCGAGCCTCGGCCTCGCCGACGAGGCGAACCGCTCGTACGAGCGCGCGGCGGAGATCGACCCGGTCTTCCGGGTCGAGATCGCGATCCGTCGGGCCCGGCTGCGCCTCAACTCGGGCCGCCCCGACCTCGCCCTCGAGGTCCTCGACGAGGGCCTGAAGACGTCGCCCGCCGGCGCCCCGGCGAACCTCGCCGCGCTGCTGTTGCGCGCGGAGGTGCTCAGCGCGCTCGAGCGGCCCGCCGAGGCGCGCGCGGTCTACGAGGAGGTCCGCCAGCGCGAGCCCCGCTCCCCGGTCGCGATCGCCGGCAGCGCCCGGGCGCTGCTCGACGAGGGGCGCCACGGCGACGCGCTCGAGTTCCTGCGCCAGTCGATCCCCCAGATCCCTCCGCAGGAGTCGCTCTATCTACTGCTCGCCGAGGCGGAGAGCGGGCTCGGCCACCTCGACAGCGCGGCGGACGCGCTCCGCAAGGGCGTCGAGCTGCTCCCGAAGAGCGTCGCGCTGTGGGTGCGGCTCGGGGAGACCGGCATCGCGCGCCAGGCCTGGACCGACAGCGCGAACGCGTTCGCCCACGCGCTCTCGCTCGCCCCCGCGGACGTCGACGTGCTCCTGCGGGCGGGCTTCGTCGCCGAGCGTCTCGGCCACCCGAACGAGGCGCTCTCCTTCTACGAGCGCGCGAGCGAGGCCGACCCGAAGAGCAAGCAGGCGTGGACGAGCCGCGGGCTCGCCCTCCTCCAGACCGCGCGGCCGCAGGAGGCGCAGTCGAGCTTCGATCGGGCCCTCGCGCTCGACACCGACTTCGCGCCGGCGAAGGACGGCAAGCGGCTCGCGATCCAGAAGACCCGCGACGCCGAGATCCAGCGCTACGGGCGCGATGCGCTCCTGCTCGAGGCGAAGCTGAACCGGACGGTCGCGAAGAACGATCTGTTCGTGACGCTCCACGTTCCCTACGAGTTCCTCGAGCCGGTCCTGGCGGCGATCGGCCGCTCGCCCGACCTGAAGCTCGATCGCCTCGAGGAGACGGAGATCCGCGACCTCGAGAGCGCCTCCTACCACCTCGTCACCCAGGCGCTCGAGCGTCGACCGGCCGGCATCGAGCGCCGGGGCTTCACGCTCGCCGACGTGGCGGTCCTCGCGCCGCCGGGCTACTCGCTCGAGCAGACCCAGCGGCTCTTCGGCTACCTCAAGGCGGTCCTCGAGGCCGACCTTCCTCCGGAGAACCTGCGGCTGACGCCGGACGTCGAGGAGCTCGCCCGGCGCGCGCTCCTGCTCCCGCCCGAGCAGCGCACGCTCTTCCAGCTCGTGCGCAACCTGCGCGTCGGTCTGTACAAGGCCCGCCTGATCAAGGTCGTCGAGGAGGCAGGAGCGGCGGTGCACGCGCCACTCCCGTCGCTCGACCTCGGCGCCTACTCTCCGGAGTTCCGCACCGAGGCTCCCCCGGCCGACGCGGCCGGGCCGGCGCCCGCGGGCGAGGAGTACTTCGCCCCCGAGACCCGACCGGCGCCCGCCTCCGCGCCGGCCCCTGCACCCTCCGCGCCCGCGCCGCGATCGGCGGCGCGCGCCCCGGCGCCGGCACCGCAGCACCAGGCCGTGCTCTACGCCCCGTCGATCGGTCTCGCCGGCCCGGTCCCACCGACGACCTCCCGCCCCCGCTGCGTCGGCTGCGGCGGGATCGCCTCGGCGGTCCACGTCTGCGGCGCGCCGCTCTGCCAGCACTGCATCGGGCAGTTCCCGAAGTGCCCGAAGTGCGGGCAGCCGATCTCGACGGACAACACGCGCGGCACCGCGGGCACCGCCGTCCACGCGGGCAGCCGGGGCGCCGCGCGTGCCCGACCCCCCACGCCCGCCGCCCGTAGGGAGGGCGCGCCGCCACGCCCGCCCGGCGAGCGGCGCGCGGCCGCTCCGACGACCCGCGCGCCGTCGCCGCCCCCGGCCCGAGCGGCCACCGCGCCGGCGCCGAGGCCCGCAACGGGGCCGGTCTCCGCCGGGCCCCCCGCTCCCGGCGCTCCGCCCCCGGCCGCGAATCCTTCCGCGACGAAGATGGCCGAGCCTCCGGTCCCGCCGTCGTCGCCCGCGGTCCGCCCGCGCCGGGACAAACCGGACGACGAGCCCCGGCTGTGACGCGCCCGCGTCCCGCGCTCAGGCTCTTATAGTTCGCGCGACTGAATCGACGGACGATCCGCCATGTCGAGCCCGTCGAGCCCTCCGGCCGCCTCCGGCACCCGGTGGAGCCCCTGGGTGCTCACCGCCCTGTTCCTCGTGATCGGGGCGATCCTGTTCTACCTGGTGTACCTCGCGTTCCCGGCGAACCAGCATTTCGACGGGCTCCTGTGGATCGGGATCCTCTCGCTGATCTTCGCCGTCGTCTGCTATCTGGCGGAGTCGATCTCGCGGGACCCCGCGGCCCAGCGATCGCTCGCCTGGGCGTTCTTCGGCCTCGGCTTCGCCGTGCTGTTCCTCACCCTCGGGCTCGCGCCGTACTACGGCGTCAGCCTCGGCACCTGGCAGCTGGTCGGGCTGCTGTTCACGACGATCGCGCTCGCCGTCGCCATCGCGCTGATCGGCTGGCGGATCCGCGCGGTTCGGGCCGAGCCGCAGCGCGAGGCGCAGCGGGAGGCCTGGCGGGAGCGCCCGGCCCCGTCCGCGTTCTCCTACGCGGCTGCGAACTCACCGTCGGTTCCCGCGACCGCCCCGCCTCCGCCCGGCTCGCATAGCCGCCCGCCCGGGGGAGGCGCCTAGGATGGCCGCCGCCACGGTCCCGTGTCCCCGGTGCGGGGCCCCGGTGCCGGCGGGCAACCGCTTCTGCAACAAGTGCGGGGCCGCGATGGCGGCGCCGCCGGTCGCCGCGGTCAGCCCCAGCGTCCCGCCGGGTGCCGCCGCCCCTCCGGCCGCCGCCGACTCCCCGCCCGCGGGAGACGCGGCCGGCGCGTCGGGGGCGACACCGGTCGACCTGCGCCAGAAGGTCGACGCGGACCGGGGGATCATCAAGCGCCTGCAGCTGCTCGTTCCCGGTTACCGCGCCTACCGCCAGGGCGAGGACATCCGCGCGGCCGACAGCCTGCTGCGGCTCCAGGTCGCCGACAAGATCAAGAACGCCCGGGCGACGATGGACAACACCCGCCAGGCGCTGGTCCAGGCCAACCAGTTCGGTTCGTTGACCGACATGGCGCCCCTCGTCGCGGACCTGATGCGCTTGGAAGGCGAGATCCGCCACGCGGAGCAGGGCTACACCGGCATCTCGCCGGCGATCCGTCTCAACCCGCAGCAGCTCGACCGCCTCTACGAGTACGACTTCGGCTTCGCCCAGGCGGGCGACCAGCTCGCCCAGACGATCGCGGCGCTCCCGGCGATGGCGACGGGGCCGAACCCCGCCGGCATCAGCGGCCTATTGTCGACCGCGCGGGGCCAGGTCAACCAGCTCGAACAGGCGTTCAAGGCCCGCGTTCAGGCGGTCGAGGGCATTCGCGTTTCGTGAGGTAGGAGAGCAGACGATGGTGACCAACAACCCGATTCCGGCGTCCGGCGGCAGCCTCATCGGCGCGACCACGATCAACTGGGAGGACGCGTACAAGGGCCCGAACGTGATGTGGCGCGTGCCGCGCAACATCAAGTGGGGCGACAACGTCGTCGTCCGCGAGGACGAGACCGCGGTGTTCTACCGCGACGGGAAGGTCCTCGCCTACCTCGAGCGGCCGGACCGCTACTCGCTGACGAGCCTCAACGCGCGCCTGCTCGGCAACCTCGTCCAGGCGCTCAGCGGCGTCCGCCAGGAGGCGGAGGTCTACTACCTGCAGCGCCGCCTGTTCGACGGAAAGTTCGGCAGCACCGAGCCCTACGTCTTCCGCGACCCGGATTTCGGACTCGTCCAGCTGCGCGTCTTCGGCGCCTACCGCTGGCGCGTCGGCGCGCCGGACAACTTCATCAACACGTTCGTCGGGACGTTCGGCGCGGCGACCACGCCCGACGTCGAGGCGCGCCTGCGCGACCAGATGGTCCTGCTCGTCTACAACACCCTCGGCAAGCTCAAGGACCAGGGCATGCGGGTCACCGACCTCGCGACGCAGCTCACGACGATCGAGCAGGCCGTGCTCGGCGCGATCCCGCAGCACTTCGGTCCGCTGGGCGTCGAGGTCCAGCAGATCCAGGGGCTCTCGATCAACCTGCCGGACGAAGTCCAGAAGGCGATCGACACCCGCTCGACGATGGGTGTGCTGGGCGTGAACTACCTGCAGTACCAGGCGGGCCAGGCGATGACGACCGCGGCTGCGAACCCGTCCGGCGGGGCCGGGGCGATGGCCGGCGCCGGCGTCGGCCTCGGCGCGGGCCTCGGGATCGGCTACGGCATGGCCGGACAGATGGGCAACGTCTACGGTCAGGGCGCGATGGCCCCCTGCCCGAAGTGCGGCGCGCTGGTCCCGCCGGGGACGCGCTTCTGCCCCTCCTGCGGCAACCCCATGGGCCCCCCGGCCGCCGGCGGGGCCGCCGGGCCGACGACGCCGTGCCCGAAGTGCGGCCAGCCGGTGGCGGCGGGCGTCAAGTTCTGCCCGAACTGCGGCGCGTCGACCGCGCCCCCGGCCCCGCGCACCTGCCCGAAGTGCGGGAAGTCGGTGACCACGACCGGAAAGTTCTGCCCCGAGTGCGGGGCCCCGCTCGGCCCCTAGGCGCGCGCGTCGCGGAGCCCCGGGAGGATCGCGGTCGATGTTCTGCCAGAAGTGCGGGGCCCAGCTTCCGGACGGGGCCCAGTTCTGCTTCAAGTGCGGGACCCCGGTCGCGGGCGGCGCGGGAGCGGCGGCCCCGGCGGCCGCGACGGCGTCCTCGTCGCCGACGATCGCCGCCGCGGGCGCCCAGGAGCTCAAGTGCCCGTCCTGCGGCGCCCCGATCCACCCGACGTTCGGCGAGATGGTGATCACCTGCGACTACTGCGGCGGGTCGGTGACGCTCGGCGGCGCCGGCTGGAAGGAGATCAACAAGCACACGATGCTGCCGTTGAAGGTCACCGACCGAAACCAGGCGCTCAAGGCGGTCCAGGACTTCGTCGACCAGGGATTCTTCCACCGCAAGGACTTCGAGGAGTCGAAGATCACGGAGGAGCGCCTGTCGTACGTGCCGTTCTGGGTGATGCCGACCTCCGCGTCGACCACCTACCAGTACCAGGCGATGGGCACGACCGTCGGGGCCACGGCGGGGACGATGGCGGCCTCGGCGCTGCTCGCCGGCGCGCTCGGCGGCCGACGCGGCGGGCTCACGGTCGTGCCGATCATGGCCGGACCGGTCGTCAACCCGAACCGCTCGGAGACCGTCTCCGGGCAGTACGAGTACCCCGTGGTGGCGGTGAAGGCGATGAGCGCCTACCAGCCGAAGGACTACCAGTTCGCGCTCGCCGAGCGGACGTTCTTCGACAAGAAGACGATCCCGGACGGCACCGCGGTGCTCAACGGCGACCTCAGCGAGGACGCGGCGCGCCACGCGGCCCAGGCCTACGTCCAGCAGCTCCAGAGCGAGCTCGTCCACAAGAAGCACAGCATGGTCAGCCAGCTCCGCACCCAGGTCGACATCTCCGACGGCGAGCTGCTGCACGTGCCGATATGGTACTTCCACCTCGACCACAAGGGCCAGGGCACGATCGTGCTCATCGACGGGCACGCCGGCAAGGTCATCCGCACCGTCTCCTGAGCCCCTCGAGGTCGTAGTTTTAAGCCGAGGTCGTGGCCTCGCCACGTCGATGCCGTTCGCCGCGTCGCGGCTCTCGCCTGCCTCGAGGCCGCGCCGGGCGCTCGCCCCCCCCGCGATCGCCCTCGTCGCGCTGACGCTCCTCGCGGTCACGCTCCCGGTCTCGAGCGCGGCGTCGCGCGGCGCCACGGTCGCCCCTGAGCTCTCGCCCCCGGCCCGGCCGTCACCCTCCGCCCCTGCGACGGTCCCGCCCGCGGCCGCTCCGGTCGCGCCGCAGATCCCCTTCTCGGCGACGACCGCCGGCAGCGTCGTGCGGACCGCGTTTCTGAACTACAACTCCTCGCTGACCGGCAACTTCCCGAGCACCGTCTGGAACTGGGAGGTCGGGCCGCCCGCGGTCGACCCGGCGACGGGCGACGTCTGGCTCCCGACGAAACCGATCGCGCTCAGCGGGATCCTCGCCCCGACGTTCGCCCCGGCCCTCGTCTACGACCCGGCGACGAACCAGAGCCGGACGGTCCCCCAGCTCGTCAACACCTCGGCGTTCGCCTTCGACGCGGCCAACGGGCTCCTCTACGCGACCGACCCGCTCAACGACACGGTCGCGATCTTCTCCCCGACCACGGACACCTGGGCGCACCCGGCGCTGCCGGTCGGAAGCGATCCGTCGGCGATCCTCTACGACCCCGCGTCGAAGAACCTCTACGTCGCCAACGCCGGCTCGAGCAACGTCACCGTCATCAACGGCAGCACGAACTCG
>DASPVQ010000029.1 GCA_035622275.1 Thermoplasmata archaeon
GTGCTGGTCGGCAACGCCGCCCACCGTCGCTGGCAGGAGCTCGCAGGCAACCCGGCGTTCGCTCGGTTCGTCGGCGAGGAGCTCGTTCCGCTGCTGCGTCGAGAGTACGACAAACGGGTCCCCGCTCGGAGAATCGTGCTCGCGGGCTCGAGCCTCGGCGCGCTGACGTCGTGCTTCGTCGCGCTGTGGTATCCACGGCTCTTTGGGAACGTCCTGGCCCAGTCCGGCGCGTTCCCGTGGGAATGTTCCGATCCCGGTGGCGGAAAGTCGACGCTGATGGAGCAGTACGCCCGAGCACCCCGGCACGCCGTGCGGTTCTACCTCGACGCGGGGACCCACGAGCGCTTCCCCGACCCCGTCATGGGCGTGTCGCTGCTCTGGTCGGTCATGCACATGCGCGACGTGCTCGAGGCTCGCGGATATCGCGTCCACTGCGCGGAGTTCGAAGGGGGTCACGACTACGCCTGCTGGAAGGGGACACTCGCCGACGGCCTGATCCACCTGCTGGGCCGACGGGCCGGCGACTGACCGACCGACGAGCGTCGGCCCGGCGGCGGAAGGCGACCCATTCGTCGACCACGGCGGGGGCCATCTCCCTCAGCACTGGCGATGTGCGCCGGCAGTGCGCAAGCTAGTTAGCGACCCCCCTGTGGTGCGACGCCGTGGACCGCAACGTGCGAGTTCTCGCCGTCGGCATGGCGATCCGAACGTTCGGCTCCGCCCTCTACAGCCCGTTCCTCGCCCTGTTCCTGTTCTCCGTGATGCAGATCAGTTACGTCGAGATCGGCGTGATCTTTGTCGCGATCGGCGGAGTCCAGCTGCCGTTCGGCTTTGCTGGCGGACTCTGGGCCGATCGGATCGGGCGGCGCCGTCTGATCATCGTCGCGTTGGCCACGGAGTCGATCCTCGTCGCGGCACTCGCCTACGCCTTCGACATACGCTCGCTCGCGCTGTCGATCGCCGTCGCCACGGTCGGGGGCTCGTTGCTCGCGGCCAGCAGCGCGGCCTTCTCCGCGTACATCGCCGACTGGGGCTCGGGGAGCGAGCGGACGCGCGCGTTCACCTGGTACCGGATCAGCTTCAACGCGGGCTTCGCGGTCGGAGCGGCCCTGGGGGGGACGCTCGTGGAGGTGATCGGGTTCGTCGACGCCCTGCTGGTCGCCTCCGGCGTCGTCGCGGTCGCCACCGGGTTCGTCGTCGCGACCCTCGCGCCGTCGCCGGTCGACCTGCGACTGCGCCATCAGGGTCCCGTCCGCGAGCCCGCGCCGGCGGCGCCGAAACCCGAGCGGTCCCTGCGCCAGAGCCTGGCGCTCCTCTCCCGCGACAGGACCGCGCTCGTCGTCGCGACCGGCTTCGCGCTCGCCTACCTTGCGGTCGGGCAGTGGAACGTCACGTTCTCCCTCTTCGTCCACAACAAGCTCGGGATCAGCTACTTCCTGCTGGGGATCGGTCTCGCGATGAACGGCGTCCTGGTGGTCGTGGCCCAGTCGTTCACCACCGAGCGCTTGCTCGGCCGGCGGCACACGAGCATCGCGATCGGAGGCGTTGTGTTGTATGTGATCGCCTACCTCCTGCTCGGCGTCGCGGCGCTCTGGGCGCTCCTGCCCGCGATCCTGTTCCTCGTCGCGGTGGTCATCCTGACGATGGGGGAGAACGTCGTCTCGATCCCGTCGACCACGCTGCCATCGAACCTGGCCCCCGCCGGCGAGGTCGGCGCCTACAACGGGGCCTTCAACACGTTCCTCGGCGCGGCCGGCCTCGCGTCGATCTTCTTCGGGGGGGCCGTGCTCACCGCTGTCGCCAACCCGCTGCTCGAGTGGGTGCTGCTCGTACTGCCGGCGATCCCCGCGATCGCGATCCTCCGCTATGCCTCGCGCCGGATACCGATCTCGATGGATCGTGCGTGAACGCCGGCTGAGCCGGTGCCGCCGGGGCAGGCGCCGAGCCTTCGCGGTCCCTAGCGGCGGGCCGGCGGCCTCGCCGGAGCTCGCACCGCGCGAGTGGGCGGCGGTCGCGAAGCCCGAGGCGCTCGACCTCGGCGGACGGCGTGGGCGAGCAGGGCGAGCGAGGCGGCGGCGAGCGCCAGCAGGCCGCCGAAGAGAGCGTACCCCTCGAGTCCCGTGAGCGGAGCGCCGCCCGTGGGAGCGCTCGAAACCTCGTAGGTGAGACCCGCGCTGACCGCCGAGACTCCGTCCGAGTCGGTCACCGTTACCGAAACCGCGTAGCGGCCCGCGGCGCTTGGAGAGCAGCTGATGTACGACGCGTTCGCGGCCGCGCACCCCGGCGGCAGGCCCGCCCAGGCGAACTCAAGGGAGCCGGAGCCCGAGGTCGTCGCGGCGGAGAAGGTGACCGATTCCCCCACCGCCCCGGTCGTCGGCGAGGCGGTCGGAGCGGAGACGGTAGGGTCCTCGTACGCCGTGAAGGGGACCGACGCGGAGACCGTGAAGTTGTCGGCGTCCGTCACGTAGACCGAGACGACTCCGGCCGACGGACCGCTGGGCACGCAGTCGATGTCGGGCATATCGGAGACCGCGCAGCCCGGCGGTAGGCCGGTCCAGTCGTAGCGGTACGGAGCCTGCCCGCCTCCGGCGCCTTGAACGTCGAACGTGACCGCCTGGCCGACGTCGGCACTCGCCCGAGACCCCACGAGGGCGGCGACCGAGGGGTCGGAATAGACCGAGTAGCCCACCGTGCCGTTGACGCTGAGCCCGTTGGAGTCGGTGACGGTGACGCTAGCGGTGCCGTCCCCCGGAGCGCTCGGGTCGCAGGAGATGGTGGAGACGTCGCTGGCGCTGCATCCGGTCGGAAGGCCGGTCCAGTCAAAGTCGAACGGGGCGGCCCCGCCGCTGAGTCCCGAGACGTTCAGCTCGATCTCCTGGCCGACGTCCACGGCGGAGGGGATCGCCCGCACGCTGGCGATCGAGGGATCCGCGTCCACCGGGTAGGGCAGCGGCCCGCTGGCCGCTCTGCCGCCGTCCGAGTCCGTCACGTTCACGCTCACCGACGCGGCACCGGCGTCGGACGGGACGCAGCGGACTTCGGGCGCGGATACCGAGAGACAGCCGATCGGCAGACCCGACCAGGCGTAGGTGTAGTCGCCGGAGCCGCCGGAGGCGTTCGACCAGAAGGTCACCGCCTGCCCGACATCGATCGAATCGGCGGGGCTCGCGGACGGGACGGGGGCGTACGGGCCGGAGAGGACGGTGAACGAGAGGCTCGCGCTGACCACGCGGAAGTCGTTCGCGTCGGTCACGGCGACCGAGATCGAGTAGCTGCCCGCGGTGGCGGGGGTGCAGGTGGGGCTCGCCGTCCCGGCCCCCGTGCAGGGCCCGGGGAGGCCGCTCCAGCTATAGTTGTACGGGGTGGCGCCGCCCTTCGGCGCGGCCGTGAAGGTGACCGGTTGGCCGGTTTCGGCGCTCGCACGGCTCGGGCTCGGCGTCGCGACGCTCGGGTCGGAGTCGACGGAGAAGGAGAGGCTGGCGCTCGTGGCGGACTGGCCGCCGGAGTCGGTGACGGTGACGTTCACCGAGTAGCTGCCCGAATCGCTCGGAGTGCAGGAGAGCGAGAGCGAGGAGGAGGCGGTGCATCCGAGCCCCGATGGGGCGGTCTTCCAGGCGTAGGTGTCTCCGCCGGTGCCCGACGCGACGAGCGTCGAGTGGAACGTGACGGACTGGGCGACATCCACGCCCGACGGCGAGGCGGTGGGGGTGCTGACCTCCGGGCCGCAGGAGCCGGTGTCGGTCACGTTGAGCGTCGCCTTCGCCTTGATCTCGCACTCGCCGAGATCGTGGCTGGCGCTGCTCGAGTTCACCCAGACGTGGTAGGTGCCCGGCACGAGGGTGAGCGTCGCCGAGTCGTTGACGAACGCCCAAGTGTCCCCGGGGATGGCGACTGTCCCGGCGGCGATCCCCGGCGCCGAGATCGCCAGGGTCCCGACCCGGTTCTGGGTATACGCCTGCTCAGGCGTCGCGTTGCGGGCGGTGCCGTTGAGCTGGAGCGTCAGCGGGAGACCGGCGGCGTCGCTGGTGAAGATCGACTGGATGTTGCTGACCGCCTCCGCCGTGTTCGCCCCGAAGTTCCAGACCGCGGGTGGCGCCTCGAAGTTGTGGCCGTTCCAGTAGAGCAGCCGGGACGTCGCGTGGGTCGCGTTCTCGGCCTGCGTCGCCGCGCCGTTGCCGGGACCGCCGAGGGAGAACTCCGCGTCGTAGAACAGACCGATCGGATTGTAGAGGTTCCCGTCGACCAGGAAGTTGTTGTCAGCCGAGACGGTCTTCGCCCAGGGCCACACCACGTTGTCGTAGGTGACGTAGTGGTTCGTCACCATGTCCCAGTACTCGAAGGCGACCTCGGGCTCGGCGTGGGCTCCCCGGTAGGAGCGCACGAGCAGGCCGTAGTCGCCGGGGCTCGGCAGGGTTCGGTAGGCTCCCGGCTGGGTGGTCGCGCTCACTGCGTAGTAGCCCTCGCAGCCGCTGTAGGGATAGACAGTCCCGTTGCCGCTGACCCCGGTGTTGTTGAGGCAGGACGTGGTGAAGTTCCAGATGTTGTCCTCGAAGCCGATCTCCATCGTCGACGAGTCGACGATGGCGACGTCCTGGATCCAGTACGCGTAGTTGTGGCCGTTCTGCACGAACTCCAGGACGACGTTGAGCTGGTCGCTGTACTGGTAGTTGCTGTCCGCCTCGAGGTCGAGCGATCGATAGGAGAAGTTGCCGAGGAACTCGGTGGAGTTGTACTCGTAGGGCTGGCCGTTCGCCCCGACGCCGAAGTCCGCGATTCCCATCGGCGCGGGCTCGCTCGAGTAGTAGCCGCTGGGGTCGACCGTGGCGGGCGCGGCCAGACCGATGGGATGGACGCGGACCGGCAGGAAGGGGATCGGCGCCCGACCCCCCTCGCTCGCGGGTGCGACCCCGGCCCGCGGGGCGGCCGGGTGCTCGGAGGTGGGGGGCGCGGGTGCGCCGAGCGCTCCGAGCGGCACCACGAGCGCGCCGGCGGTCACGAGGATCGCCACCAGCGACGCGAACGATCGAGAATGCGTGCGGTTCCGCTGCCCAGACATGATGTGTATCAATACGCACCATGCACTGGCGCGCTCCTCCGCTATAAGGCTTCACTTTACGGCCGTCTCGGCGCCGGCGACGTCCCGCCGGCGCCCCGTCCGGCCGGGCCGGCGCCGCCCTAGACGAGTCGGTTCGGGATCGGGTCGGTCGGCAGCCCGTAGCGCCGGAGGAGGGCGACGAACCGGGGGTCCCGACGGATCGGATCGAAGAAGAGACCCCGGTACCAGAGCCAGAAGACCCGCTCGCCGTCGACGTAGTCCGCCTCGAGCAGATCGAGCGCCGTCGGTGCCTCGCCGAGGACCGAGAGGAGCATGGCGAGGTAGGTTCGGGACATGTACGACTTCCACTCGCGGCGGGCGACCTCGGCCAGGATGTCGCGGGCGTCCTTGGGCCGACCGATCAGCGCGTTGAGGAGCGCGCGATCGAAGCGCTGCTCTTCCGTCGCGCCCGGCATCGGGGAGTCGGCCTCGGCGACCGCCTCCGCGCGGTGGCCCGTCGCGAGGTAGATCAGCCCGAGAAAGTTGTGGTGACCGGCGGCGTCGGCGGGATCGGTGCGCTCGTCGCGCAACAGGCGGATCGCCTCGTCGCCGTTGCCCGACTCGAACTCCGCCCACGCGAGGGAGGTCGCGGCGCCGCCGCTCGGGTCGAGGCGAACGACCTGCCGGAAGTTCTCCTTCGCGAGGTCCCAGCGCGCGAGCGCCATGTTAAGCAGCGCGTAGAAGCGGTAGGCGGCCACGTTGCTCGGGTTCAGCGCGATCGCGGTCTGGAACTCCGCCTCCGCGCGGGACCAGTCGTGGTCGGACTGGAAGATCAAGTTCGCGAGGGCCGCATGGGCGTCGGAGGAGTTCGGGTCGAGCGCCAGCGCCCGGTCGACGAGCTCGCGCGCCCGAGGGATGACTTTACGCATCGCCACCACGTCGCCGGCGACGGTCACGTACAGCTGCGCCCACGCCGCGTAGGCCTCGGCGAAGGTCGGATCGAGCTCGGTCGCGCGCTCGAAGAAACGGACCGCCTCCTCGTAGCTGTGCTTGTGCCGCTCGCTCGAGGCGACGAGCCCTCGCAGGTAGAGGTCGTAGGCCGCCGGGTTCTGGGTGCCCCGGCGCGCCGCCGACGGTCGTTCCGACGGGGCGAGCTGGAGCCGGAGCGCCTCGGCGGTCCGCCCCGCGATATCCGCCTGAACGGCGAAGACGTCGTCGACCTCGCGGTTGTAGCTGCTCGCCCAGATGTGCCGCTGGCTCGCGACATCGATCAACTGCAGCGTGATCCGGATGCGGGTCCCGGCCTTGCGAACGCTGCCCTCGAGCACCGTGTCGACCCCCAGCTCGCGGCCGACCTCGGCGATCGACTTCGGCGCGTTCTTGTACGGCGTGACGGAGGTCCGTGCGATGACGCTGAGCCCGCGCACCTGGGACAGGACCGAGATGAGCTCCTCCGTGAGTCCGTCCGCGAAGTAGCCGTCGCCGGGGTCGGGGCTGATGTTCGCGAGCGGGAGGACCGCGAGGTGTCGCGTGTCCCCGTCCGCGGGGGCCGCGGCCCCCGCGCCGCGGTCTCCGCCGGGGAGGATCCGCCAGACGCTGAGCGGGAGCCGGATGTTCTTCAGCCGCGCCGGCGGCAGCTTCTCGAACGCGACGTCGAGCTTGTTCTCCACCTGATCGTACACCTGTTGCGAGAGGCAGATGCCGCCCGGCTCGGCCAGCGGTTGGATCCGCGACGCGATGTTCACGGCGTCGCCGAGGACATCCCCATGCGTGGGCACGACCTCCCCGACGTGGATTCCGATCCGGATCCGGATGCGCCAGTCCTCGGTGGCGGAAGCGTTGTACTCGGCGAGCGCGCCTTGGATCGCCACCGCACAGCGCGTCGCTTCGAGCGCGCTGTCGAACTCGACGAGGAAGGCGTCGCCGACGGTCTTGACCTCCCGCCCCGCGAACGTGGCGAAGATCGGGCGGAGCAGACGGTTGTGACGGTCGAGGACCGCGAGCGCGGTCGCCTCGTTCGCCTGCGCGAGGGCGGAGTAGCCGACCATGTCCGTGAACATGATCGCGGCGAGCCGACGGCGCCCTTCGCTCATGCCTCCGAACTCCCCCGTGCGGAGTTAAGCGCTCCGAGCAGGGTCGCGGAACGCGGTCGGGGCGAGGGGGTTTCGGGCGTTCAGCGCCCGCCCACCGCCGCGGGCTGCTGCTGGGTCAGGCAGTGGATCGTCCCGAGCCCCCAGACCAGATCCCGCGATCGGATCCCGACCACCTCGCGGTCCGGGAAGGCGCCCCGCAGGACGTCCATCGCCGCGCCGTCGTGGGGGTCATCGAAGGTCGGGACGAGGACGGAACCGTTGGCCACGTAGAAGTTCGCATAGCTCGCCGGCAGTCGCTGCCCCCGATAGACGACCGGACGGGGGCTGGGCAGCTCGCGCACCACGAGCCGCCGGCCGTGACGGGTGCGGAAGCGCTCCAGCCGGTCCCGGTTCTGCTCGAGCACCCCGCGGTTCTCGTCGTCTTCGCCGTACGGACTGACCACGAGCACCGAGGCCGGTCCCACGAACCGCGCGAGATCGTCGATATGGCCCTGGGTGTCGTCGCCGTCGATCCCCTCTCCGAGCCAGACGACCTCCTCGATCCCGAGGTTCGCGCGAAGGGCCGACTCGGTCGCCGCGCGTCCGAGACCGGGGTTGCGCACGTTCGGTCCGCCGAGCAGGCACGCCTCGGTCGCGAGCAAGAGCCCGGCGCCGTCCACGTCGATCGCTCCCCCCTCGAGGGTCACCCATCGGCCCCGCCACCGCGCCCGATAGAGGGGCCGGCCGAGGTGCCGCCCGATCCACGGGGGCACCCGACGGTCGCGGTGCCAGTCGGGGTACTTGGCCCAGGCGTTGAACTTCCACTGGATCAGGGCGACGGACGCGCGATCCGCGGGCGCCGAGCCCGACCGCCGGACGAACGTGGGCCCCGAGTCCCGCATCCAGCTCCGGTCGGTGGGCAGGAGGTGGGCGCGCACCCGATCGAGCTCGACGTGACTGTGCTCGAGCCGCCGCATCGCGTGCCGGGCCTGGCGCCGATCGGGGAAGAGAATCTCGACGGTCTCACCGCGGGCGAGCTGCCGGACGATCTCCACGAACGTCCAGCGGACCACGCCGAGACGGCCGGGCCAGTCGTCGCCCTGGTGGGGCCAGGCGATCCACGTCGCCTCGTGCGGCTCCCACTCGGCGGGCATACGGTAGCCGAGCCGCGCAGGGCTCGGAGCGGCCTTCCGCGGGCTCATCCGGGCCCGCCGGACTCGTCCAGGAACCGGCGGGTGAGGGCGCCGTAGGCGTCGACCCGACGGTCCCGCAGGAACGGCCAGTGCTGACGCGTCCGCTCCACCACCCGCGGGTCCACGTCCGCGACCAGGACCTCCTCTCGGTCGTGGGATCCCTCGACGAGCACCCGTCCGAACGGGTCGGCGACGAACGAGCCGCCCCAGAACTCGATCCCCGGGCCGGCGGCGCGGTCCCCGCGCACGTCCCCGTGCTCGAGGCCGACCCGGTTCGCCACCGCGACGTACACGCCGTTCGCGATCGCGTGGGCCCGCTGGACCGTCCGCCAGGCGTCATGCTGGGCCTCCCCGAATTCCGCCTTCTCGCCCGGGTGCCAGCCGATCGCGGTCGGATACGCGAGCAGCTCGGCGCCCGTGAGCGCGGTCAGGCGCGCCGCCTCCGGATACCACTGGTCCCAGCAGATGAGCACCCCGACCCGACCGACGGTCAGCGGGAACGAACGGAAGCCGAGGTCGCCCGGCGCGAAGTAGAACTTCTCGAAGTAGAGCGGGTCATCGGGAATGTGCATCTTGCGGTAGATCCCCGCGAGGCGGCCGTCGCGATCGATCACCGCCACCGCGTTGTGGTAGACGCCGGGCGCCCGGCGCTCGAACACGGGGGCGAGCACCGCGACCGAGAGGCGTTTCGCCTCTTCCGTGAGCCGCTCGACCGTCGGTCCCGGGATCGGTTCGGCGAGCGCGAACATCGCGTGATCCTCCCGCTGGCAGAAGTACTGCGATCGAAACAGCTCGGGGAGCGCGACGAGGTCGGCGCTCCGCTCCTTAGCAACGCGCAGGTGCTGGACCGCACGCTCGAGGTTCTCGTCCGGATCCGGCGTCTCCGACATCTGGACGAGCGCGACCCGGAAGGATCCCGGTCCCGACCCCGCCGGCGCCATCGGCTGTGCTGAGCCCTCCGCCGGGCGCACGGAGGCACGGGCACACATAATGGCCCGGGAGGCGGACGCCCGGTGCCCGGGTCCGGGGCCGGGGGTCGCGGCCGCCGTCCGGGGCCCCGGGCCCTCCGCCGGTTCCGGGGTCCCAGTGCCCGGGCGCCCCGCCCCCGGGAACCCGAGCCGTTTTCCGCGCGAGCTCGGTCGGGAGCGGCCGATGGCGTTCGAGTTCCTCAGCCCGGACCGCCTGACCGACGGGGTCGTCGACCTCGTGATCGAGTCGCGCGAGCCGGCGGACCCCGAGAAAGGGCACGCGCCGATGTACCGGTACCGCATCGAACTGCACGGGAGCGGCGATCCGGTCGGCCAGCTTCGTTTTCGAGTCGGACACACGCCGCTCCTGGAAATGGCCGGACATCTCGGTTACCAGGTCGAGGAGGCCCACCGGGGCCATGGCTACGCCGAGCGCGCCTGCCGTCTGGTGCGCTCCGTGGCGCTCGCCCACGGATTCGATCGCCTGCGGATCACGCTGGAACCGAGCAACGCCGCTTCGCGCCGCACGGTGGAGAAGCTCGGGGCGGAGTACCGGGACACCGTCGAGCTCCCGGCGGACCACCCGATGTTCCGCGAGGATCGGCAGCGGCTGCGGCGCTACGACTGGACGATCCGTTCGTCCCGCTGAGCCACCGCTGACCCCGCGCGGGCCGCGCGATCTCCATCAGGGCTCGTCGGTCGGCACCTCGGGGTTCTGAGTGTCCCCGAGCTCGTGGGGCTTCTTCTTGAACATCCGCTCGCTCATGCGCTGGAGCCGCGCCATCTGGGCATCGATGTCCTCGACCGGCGGCTCGACCGGGGGTGGCGGGGCGGGGGCGGACGGTGCTGGCCGGGAGAATCCGTCGGCCGGCCCGCGCGGCGCGGGGGGTGCGGAGGCCGTCGGACCCGACGGGTGGACCCCGGCCGCCGGGGCCGCCTCCTCCCACGGCGCGACGGGGCGAGCGCGCGACGCCGCCCGGGACGGGCGCGTCCCGCGGCGGCGCCGGTCGAACACCATCAGGAGGACGAACAGGAGTCCGATCACGACCGCCGCGACCACGACGATCCACCACGGGAAGCTGCCGGTCGACGCCGGCGGCGGAACGGTCGAGCCGGTGACCGTGAACTCGACCGTCAGGGTGTGGTTGCCCTCGGCGATCGTCACGGGATGGACCCCGGCCGGAGCGCCGCCGGGCACGACGAACGAGCAGGCGAAGGCCCCGGTCGCGCTCGTGGTGCCGCTACACAGCACCTTCGAGGCGTTCCAGCTGACCGTGTAGGTCTGATCGGCGTCGAACCCGCTACCGGAAAGCTGGGCGAGCGCGCCGGCGGCGCCGCTCCCAGGGGAGAGCGCGGCGCCGGGGATGAGGGAGAATGACGCCGACGCGGAGAGTCCACCCTCCGCAGCTACGATCCCGTAGACGTCGGCCACGGCCGCCGGCGTCGTGAACGTGCACGAGAAACCGCCGACGGCCGAGGTGAGGTTCGCGCACAGGACCGGCCCGAGCCCCCAGGAGACGTTCACCGCGACGTTCGCGGCGAACCCGGCGCCCGTCGCGACGACCGTCGCTCCCACGACTCCGGAGGTCAGCGAGAGGCCGAGCGACGGCTGGATGTCGAAGTTCGTGCCCGCTTCGTCCGTCCCGGAGCCCGCGAGCACGCCGGCGGGCCCGGCCGGCGTGGCCGGGACCGTGAACGCGCAACTGAAGCCTCCGAAGCTGTTGGTCACTCCGGCGCAGACGACCGCGCCCGAGCTCCAGCTCACCGAGTAGCTCGTCCCGGCGGCGAATCCCGTGCCCGCACCGGTCACCGAGGTGCCGACGCTCCCCGAGCTCGGGATCAGGATCAGGTCGGAGCTGACCACGAACGTGGCGCTCGGAGCGTAGGCGCCTTCGACCGCCGTGATCGTGTGGTCGCCGCCGATCGACTCGGGCACGACGAACGTGCAGCCGAAACCACCGGAACCGTTCGTCGTCCCCGAGCAGAGCAGCACCTCGGAGTCCCAGAGCAGCGAGATCGCCTGGTCGGCGTCGAAACCGGTGCCCGCGACATTCACGGTGGCACCGGAGACCCCGCTCGACGCGGAGAGCGCGACGGCGGGGGTGATCGCGAACGAGGTGACCGCCGTGTGGGTGTGGTCGGTCACGCTCACGACGTAGGGTCCGGCGGGCGCGTAGGGGATCGTCGCGACGCACGTGATGATGCCGATGTCGCTGACCTCTCCGCCGCAGAGCGTGACCGTGGTGTTCCACGTGACCGAGAAGGCAGCGTTGGCGGCAAACCCGCCGCCCTCGACCGAGACCGAGGATCCGACCGGGCCCGAGTTGGGAACGATCGAGACGCCCGGAACGATGGTGAACGTCGCCGTCGCGCTGAAGGCGCCGACGGTCGCGCTGACGGTCGCCGGCCCGGCGGGGACCACGGGGGCGAGGAACGGGCAGGAAAGGCTACCGTTCGTCGCCGTCGTGCCCGAGCAGACGGGGGTGGTCCCGTTCCACTCGATCGCGAAGGCCGACTGCGCGGCGAAGCCGGTCGCGTTCGCCGTGACGGTCGAGCCGACGGGGCCGCTCACGGGGCTCAGCCCGAGCGACGCCTCGACGTCGAACGAGCCGGTCGCACCGTTGATGCCGTCGCCCGCGCCGATCGCCTCGGCGCCTCCCGGCACCTCGGGGACCGTGAAGCTGCAGCGGAAGCCGCCCGTCGAATTCACGGTGAGCGAACCGGACGAGCAGGCAGCGATCCCCGCGCCCGAGAACGTCAGCGCGATCGTTCGACCGGGACCGAAACCGGTGCCCGAGACCGTGGTGGTGGACCCGACGGTCCCTTCGGACGGCGCGACGTTCAGTGTCGGAGACTCGACCAGGAACGTGGCGGACGCCGAGTTGTTCTTGTCCGCGGCGGCCAGGGTCTGGGTACCGGCGGGCACCGCGGGCACGCTGAAGTCGCAGTCGTAATCCCCCGAGCTGCTCGTCTTGTTGCTGGTCGCGTCGGCACACTGGGTGATCGGGACGGCGTCGAACGCCACGGTGAGCACCGTATCCGGCGCGAACCCGCTGCCGGTCGCGGTGACCGCGGAGGCGACGTACCCGGTCGTCGGAGCGATCGAGAGCGTGGGCTCCCCGACCGTGAAGTCGGCCAGGGCGTGGTTCGTCCCGTCCGACGCGTTGACGACGACCGACCCGGCGAGTATGCCCGGAACCGTGAACGTGCAGTCGAAGAACCCGGTGCTGCTGTTGGTCTCGTTGCTGCCCGCGGTGCACTGCTTGATGCTGACGGTGCCGAACTTGAGGTCGAGCACCTTGCTTCGGGCGTAGCCCTGCCCCGTCGCCTCCACGCTCGAACCGATCTGCCCCGAAGTGGGGGTCAGCAGGAGCGTGGGGGCGTTCACCGTGAACGCCGTCGTGGCGTTGTGGACCGAGTCGTCGGCGCTGACCGTGGCCGCGCCGGCGGGCACCACGGGGATGGTGAACTTGCAGTCCAGGTCGCCGCTCGCGTCCGTGGTGAGCGAGCCGGACTTGCAGCTCGAGACCGTCTTCGTGTCGACCTTGAGGGTGAGGGCGGTCGACGGCGAGTAGCCGACCCCGGTCGCCTTGGTGGTGTTGGAGACGTACTCGGAATCGGGCGACAGCGTCAGCGTCGCGTTCTTGATCGTGAAGTCGGCGAACGACATGTTCGTGGACTCGTTGGCGAACACCGGATAGGCGCCCGCCGGGAACGCCAGGGGGACCGGGAAGTGGCACCAGAACGCGCCGCTCGAGTTCGAGACGTTCGTGGTGCTGTCCCCGCAGGTGATGACCTGGTCGGCGAAGGTGATGTTGACCGCGCTCTCGTTGCCGAAGCCGGTCCCCGAGAAGTTGACGAGGGCGCCGGGGTAGGCCGCCGTCGGCTCGATCTCGACGGACGCAGGATCGCCGAGCATGGGAACGAAATGCCCGGGAGCGTGGGCCGCCCCGGCCGCCGAGAGATCGCGCGCCGCCGGCGTCGCGACCCCTACGAGGCTGATCGTACCGACGGACAGGGCGAACGCCAGGAGGACCAGCACGAGCGGGCGGGTCGCCTGCGACGGAGCGCCGGGGCGGAGTCGATCGGTCGTCCGTCCGGGCCGAACGGTCGCGGAGCGGGCTCGTCGCGGGGCGCTCACTCGGCTTCGCTCCCGGGGCCGACCGCCCCGTCAGGCAGGATAAAAAGGGCCGCGACGCGGCAATAAATCCTGCGGGCACGCTCCGGGCGGCACTCCCGCGGGGCCGGGGGAGGCCGCCCGCCCGCGGGCTCGCCGTTATAGACCGGACGGAGTTCGCGCGACCATGAACTCGACCTCGGCGCCGATTGGGCCGGCCTCCACCCCCCCACCCGCCGCAGGACCACAGCCGACGTGGCATCGCGCGCTGGAGATCTTTGCCGGAGTTCTCGCCATTGGGCTGGCGGCGATCGCGCTCGCCGACCCGGGCCTCGGCCTCGCGCTCGCGGTCTTCCTGTTCGCCCTCGCGCTCCTGTGGCTCGGACTCTGGCGTCTGACGCGCGCGTGGGCCCGGCCGGATCGCAAGGGCTGGCAGCGGGGGCTGGATGGCGCCGCCGGCACGATAGCGATCGTGCTCGCCTTCCTCGTGATCGCAGTGCCGTTCTTCGCCGTCGTCGCCCTGCTGGTGCTCATTGTCCTCCTGTGCGTGGGCTTCATGCTGATCGGGTTCAGCTGGCTCGGCGTGGCCGCCGGCCATGCGGGAGAGCCCGGATGGTACCGGGGCATGGGTGCGGTGCTGGGCGCGGTGGGGATCCTCGCCGCGGTCGTGGTGCTGTTCGACACGGTCGCGGCGTTGCTGACGCTCGTGCTGCTGCTCGCCGTCGGCCTGATCCTGCTCGGACTCGCCGACCTCGTCTCGGGCATCACCGGTCGGCCGTTCCGATCGCCGTTCACGATCCCGACCGCTTTCCGACCGCCGCCGAGCGCCTAGGGCGGCGGGCGCGGCAAGCGCCCTTATCCGCCCCACGGGCTCGCTCGGCGGGGTTACGGAAATTGGTCGAGTTGCGCCCGTTCCGTGCCTTCCACCCGGACCCCGCCAGCGGCGATCCGCGACGGCTCGTCTGCCCGGTCTACGACACGATGACCGACGACGAGCTTGCCCGCTACGCCTCGGCCGACCCGAACAACGCGGCGGGCTTCGTGCCCCGGCCGCGATCGCTGTCGCTGGCGGACTTCCTCGAGCGCGCGAGCGGGAACCTCCGACGGGCGCTCGCCTCGGGAGCCTTCCGGCAGGATCCGACGCCGGCCTTCTACGTCTACGGCATCCGGTACGTGCCGCCCGACGACATCCGGGAAGCACTACCGGCGGACGAGCGGCGTCCGGAGTACCTGCTGCTCGGGCTGGTCGGCGCGCTGCCGTTCGAGCGGCTCGCGCACGGCCTGGTCGCGCTCCACGAACGGACGTTCGCCGACCGCGTCGCGGAGCGCGTCGCCCTCACGGAGGCGACCGGCATGTCGTTCGCGCCGATCCTCGCCGGCTATCATGCAGCCGACCACCGGCTCAACGACCGGCTCGAGGGCCTCCTCGGCATCGACCGGCGGCGCCTCGCCTTCGAGGGCGCCCGACCCCCGGTCGTCGAGGCGACGCTCGGCGAGACGACCCACCGACTCTGGCGCATCGACGATCCGTCCGAGCTCGAGGCGCTCGCCGCGGCGACCGCTCCCCTGCGTCTACTGATCCTGGACGGGCACCACCGCTTCACCGCCGCGGCCCGACGCTTCTACGACGGCCGCCCGAGCGCGCCGCTCGTGATGCTCGTCGACGGGGAGGATCGCGCGCTCCGGCTCCTCCCCTGGCATCGGGTGCTGCCGGCCCGGGCGCGAGCCTTCCCGGCGCTGATCGAGGCTGCTCGGCTGCACTTCGACGCCGTGCTCTCGATGCCGGGCCCGCTCACCGCGGAGGCTGCGATCGAGAGGCTGCACCGCATGCGGGCTTCGGGAGTCCGGGGCTTCGTGGCCGCATCGCGAGACGCCGCGTATGAGGTCCACGGTCCGGCAAGCGAGGACGCCGGCGCCGACTTCGACCTCCTGCACGGATTCCTGGACGACATCCTCGAGCTCGACCCCGAGGACCTGCAGTTCGTGCGCTCCCCCCGCCGAGCCCTCGAGCTCGCGCGAGGGTCCGGGCCGGACGACGCGGGGACGGCGATCCTGCTGCCGGGGCTGAGCGCCCGGGGCGTGGAACAGCGCGCGTTCGAGCGCGGCCAGGTGATGGCCGAGAAGTCGACGATGTTCCTACCGAAAGTAGCGGAAGGGGTGCTGTTCGCCTCGGCCGGCGAGGCGGCTCGAGGGCCCCCCTCCAGGGCCGGCCCGACCGGCTGAGCGTGCCGCGCTAGGGCGACACGCGCGGCCAATCAGCCTATAAGCCAGCCCCTCGTGGAACGCGCGACCCGGAACCCCCCGTTTGCTCCGGCCGATTGGGGCGCCCGAGACCCAGATGACCGACGCCCCATCGAAGAATAGCCGCCCGAGCCCGGCCCGAACGTTCGACGATCTGCCGCTCGATGCCGCCCTGCGGCGGGGCGTGCAGGAGATGGGTTACCGGGAGCCCACGCCGATCCAGCAGGGCACGATCCCCCATGCGGTGGAGGGACGCGACCTCATCGGCACCGCGCAGACCGGCACCGGCAAGACCGCCGCCTTCCTCCTTCCGATCCTGGAGCGTCTGCTCGACCGGCCGCGCGGGGCGATCTACGCGCTGGTCCTCACGCCCACCCGAGAGCTCGCGCTGCAGGCCGAGGGGTTCCTCCGGCAGCTCGGCCGCCACACCCGCCTGCGGGGCGCGGCCGTCTACGGCGGCGTCGGGATGGCCGACCAGGAGAAGGCGCTCCGAGGCGGCGCGGAGATCATCGTGGCGACCCCGGGCCGCCTGCTCGACCACCTGCAGCGCGGGTACGTGCACTTCGACCGCCTCGAGATCCTCGTCCTGGACGAGGCCGACCGGATGCTCGACATGGGCTTCCTGCCCGACGTGCGCCGGATCCTCGGCCGGCTGCCGCGCCGCCGCCAGACGATGCTGTTCAGCGCGACCATGCCGGCCGAGGTCGTTCGGCTCGCCCAGGAGTTCCTGCACGATCCGCACATCATCCGGGCGGACGCGCCGACGGTCGCGGCGGTCGGAGTGACCCACCGCGCGATCGAGGTCGCGCCGGACCAGAAGACCAGCGCGCTGGTCGCGGCCCTGCGCGACCCGAGCCGCGCGAGCGTCCTCGTCTTCACGCGGACCAAGCACCGCGCCGACCGCCTGGCGCGCCAGCTCTCGCAGGCGGGCGTGCCGGCGAGCGTCATCCACGGCAACCGCAGCCAGGCCCAGCGGATCCGGGCGCTCGAAGGGTTCCGGCAGGGCCGGGCGCGCGTCCTGGTGGCGACGGACATCGCCGCGCGCGGGATCGACGTCGAGGGCGTCACGGACGTCGTGAACTACGACGTGCCGCACGAGCCCGAGATCTACGTCCACCGGGTGGGCCGCACCGCGCGGGCCCAGCGGCGGGGCGACGCCCTCACGCTCGCCTCGCGCGAGGAGCTCCCGGACCTCGCCCGCATCGAGAGGCTCCTCGGCTTCCCGATCCCCCGCGAGACCAGCACGGGCGCTCCGCTGCCGCGATCCCGGCCCGAACCGTCGCCCCGACGGACCCAGCCCCGGTTCGAGCGAAGGTCGGGTCCCCGCGCCGAGTCGCGCGATCCTTCCCGCTACCAGCGCTGGTGATCCGGTTTCAGCCCGCCGGCGGCGGGGGCGGAGGTCCCGGTGGCGGGGACGGGGCGACGGGGGGCGGCGCCGCAGGCGTCCCCCTCCGCCGGCGTCGGAGGACGAGGAGGATGAGGACGATCGCCAGGACGACGACCGCTCCGATGGCGATCCACCCCACGAGCGCAAGCCCCGCCGGGGCCGGCCCCGCCGGGCTCGTGACCGTCAGGGTGGCCGACGCGTTGCCGCTCTGCCCGGCGGAGGTCGTGACGTCGACCTTGAGCGTGTAGGTCCCCGCGGCGGAGGGGTCGCACGGGAACGAGCTCACGTTGCCGGCCGAGCAGCCGCCGGGGAGGTCGAGGTACGCGTACGAGACCGTTCCGACCGCACCCGAGACCCCGGTCGAGACGATCGACGTGGCGCCGAGCCCGAGCGACGCCGGGTCGAGCTCCAGCGACACGTGGAGGCCCCCGCTGAGGCTCGAGGCGGTGACGTTGAGCAGCGCCGTCGCGCTCGCGGTCTCGGCGTCGGAGCCGGTCACGTTCACGCCGATCACGTAGAGCCCGACCCGCGCCGGCGTGCACGCGAACGACGCCTCGTCCACGTACGGGCAACCGCTCGGGAGCGTCGAGTACGCGTAGGAGAACGGTCCGGTCCCGCCGAAGGTGGCGGTGCGGATCGTGGTCGAGCTCCCGATGAGCACGGGATCCGGCGTCGCGCCCAGCGTCGCCGAGAGGGGCGTCGTCGGCGAGGAGACGTTGCCGAGCGCGACCGCATACACGGCGCCGGGGTAGGCGCCGACCGCGAACAGCTCCTGCGCCACCGGATCGTAGGAGACGCCGGCGTCGATGTCGCCCAAGGCGATCGATCCGTAGAACGTGGCGTTCGTGGCGTTGACCAGGCTCACCCCGGCGATGCCCGGGGCGCTGAGCGCGGACGACGCGATGATCGTCTCGTTCACGGGATCCCAGGTGAGGAAGTACGGCGAACCGATCAGGCCCAGCGGGATGTTCTGAACGGTGGTGTTCGTGGCGCCCGAGATCGCCGTGAGGTTGTTGCTCAGCGAGTTGGCGACGTAGACGAGGCCGTTCGCGGGATCGACGACGAGACCGGCCGGGCCCCCGCCGACGCTGACCGTCGCGACGACCACGGACGCGGCGACGTCGAGGACGCTGACCGTGTCGTCGAAGTTGTTGGAGACATACAGCCCGTCGTTCGCCGGATCGAAGACCACGCCGGTCGGGCGGTCTCCGACGGGAATCCAGCGAACCTCCGACGCGCCGAGCGTGGAGAGCTCCGTCACGGTCTCGTTGTAATAGTTGGCCACGAAGACCGCGTGGTCCGTCGGGTCGTAGGCGATGCCGCTGGGCCCGTCGAAATCGGTCGCCGGCAGGTAGGTCACCGCGAAGGTCGTGGCGTTCACCACGGCCACGCCGCTGAGCCCGGGCGTCGGATCGAAGAAGCCCACGTAGAGCGTGTCGTTGACCGGGTCGTAGGCGACCGAGCCCGAGAGGTAGAGGATGTCGTGGCCGGTGTAGCCAACGAAGGCGCTGCGGACGACCGTGTCCGAAGCGGGGTCGAGCTGGTAGAGTCGCCCGGTCCCGCCATCGTAGACGTACTCCGCGTTGTGCGCCGCGCTGTAGGCGATCCCCGTCGGGAGCCGCTCGACGCCGACGGAACCGGTCAGGCGGCCGGTGGCCACGGAGATCTCGGTGACGTTCGAGGAGGCGTAGAGGAAGCCGTCGGTGTCGGTCGCGAGGACCAGGTCATCGACGGGATCGAACGCCAGCCCCTGCGGGAAGGAGTAGGCCCCCGTCCCGACCGAGCCGAGCTCGATGGTCGAGTTCGCGGCGAACCAGGACACGTTCCATAGCTGCTCCTCGGCAACGAACAGTTCGTCGTTCGCTAGATCCAGCGCCAGGCCGTCGGCGGGGTCGTAGCCGGGTCCGCTGACGTTCCCGTCGAGGTACGGTACGCTCAGGTTCACGATCCCGACCCCACCCTGGGAGCCGGCGACGTAGACCCTCCCGTTCTCGGGATCGTAGAGCTCGGTCCCGGGATAGTTCGCGGCGCCGAATCCGATGCTGCCGCTCACGTCGAGATCGGCGGCGTCGATGACGGTGAGGTTGTGCGATTCCTTGTTCGCGACGATCGCCGCGTTGAGCCCGGTGTCGACGGCCACGCCGTCCGGAAAGCTACCGACGGCCACGGTGCCGGCCAGGGCGTAGTCGGTGGCATCGAGCACGGTCACGTTGGCGCTATCGTAGTTCGCGACGAACATGTCGCCCGAGCGCCAATCGAAGGCGATGGCGTCCGGGTCGTAGCCGACCGGGATCGTCCGCTCGATCGCGTAGGTGGAGGCGTCGTAGACGGTGACGTTCGCGTAGACCGAGTCGTCCGTGACCCACATCGTGTTCGAGACGTTGTCGTAGACGATGGCGTCCGGGTCGATCGCGGGGATCAGCCGGACGCCGCTGTCGGAGGCCGCGTCCAGGACGTCGATCGCCTGGACGGAGGTCGCCCACGCCGTCCCGTTCGCCGGATCGTACGCGACGGCTCCAGGACTGCTCGTGAAGTCGGCCCAGACGTTCCCCGGTACGCTCGACTGATTGTAGAGGATCAGCGTTCGCTGCACTGCTCCGAAGGACTCCGTCAGAGGGTGCGGGCCGGGGAGGGCACCCGAGGACCCCGGGCTCCGCGCGAGCCCCGTCGGCGGCGCCCCGGCGGCCCCACCGACGCTGACCGATGGAACGCTCGCTGCCAGCAGCAGGGTGACCCCCACGAGCACCAGCAGCGAGAGCGCGAAGTGGGGGGGCCTGTGCATCGATCGGCGCCTCCGGCCCGGGTCGGCTACGGTCGCCGACCATAAAGTCTCGTCCCGCCACCGAGGGCGCGAACCGGGGGACTACCCCCACTAGGATCGCTCCGGAGCCCCCGACGCGCCCTAGGCCGTTCCCAGCGAATCCCCGAGCCGATCGGGGAGGAACGGCCGAGGATCGAGGGGGGGCAAACGCCCGTCGATCAGGTCGGCCACGATCCTTCCGGTGGCGATCGACGTCGTGATGCCGATGCCCTCGTGGGCGGCGGCGAGGAACAGCCAGGGACGCGCCGGCACCCGACCGAGGATCGGGATCGAGTCCGGACCGGCCGGCCGCAGTCCGGCCCAGGTGCGCTCGACCGTCAGACGGTCGAATTCCGGCAGGAACTCCCGAGCCCGGGCCAGCAGGCGCTCGATCACACGCGGATCGACCTCGAGCGATTCGCCGACGTACTGGCGAGTCGCGCCCAGCAGGTATCGGCCGCTCGTGCGGGGTTGGAAGCTGAACGAGATGACGTCGTCCCGCGACGCTTCGGTGTCGCGCACGTACCCGATCTCGGAGAGCTGGTGACGGACGAAGCCCGGCCGGGGCGCGATCAGGGCGATGTGCCCCTTGCGCGGTCGGATTGGCAGCTGGGGCATCAGCCGCGGTGCCTGCCATCCGGCGGCGAGGACAATCCGATCCGACGCCACCCGCGTTCCGTCGTCGAGAACGACTCCCTCCGGCCCCAGCGAGCGAACGTGCGCACCGCCGCGGAGCTCGGCCCCGGCGGACACGGCCTCCCGCAGCAGGTAGTGCGTGGCTTCGGCCGCGTCGAGCACGACGTCCCCGGCGACCCAGCAGGCACCTGGCAGGTCGGCCCGGAGGTTCGGCTCGAGCTCGTGCAGTCGTGCCCCGTCGATCGACTCGGCCTCGACTCCGTGGGCGCGGAACCGCGCTTCCTTCGCGGCAACCTCGGCCATCTCCTCTTCGGAGGTCGCGATCCAGAGCGATCCCCGACGCACGTACTCGACCTCGGGGGGCAGCCGGGGCGCCTCCTTCGCCCACAGCTCGAGCGCGAGCCGGGTGAGCGCTAGCTGCGCCGGGTTGTCGTCATAGACGCCCACGTGGCCCATCGCGCGACAGCTGGTCTCCCGCCCGGGCTCTCCCGCCTCGAGCAGCACGACCGATCGCCCGGCCCGCGCGATCTCCCTCGCGCACGCTCCGCCGACGATCCCGGCCCCGACGACGGCCACGTCGTAGCGCGGGGAGGCCACGGCCGCCCCACGTCCCAGCCCCTCTAAACGTCTCAGCCGCGTTACGGCCGGACGCGTCGCGAGCGACCGGGACGCTCCCTTAAGCCGAGGAGCCCCGTGCCCGGCCCAGCGCGCCCAATGTTCGATCGGATCCTCGTCGCGTTCGACGCGTCCCCGGAATCTCGCCGCGCGTTCCAGGTGGCCCTGGAGGTCGCCGCGAGATTCCGCTCGGCCCTCACGGTCGCCACCGTCCATCCGCCCTCGCGTACCGCCGCCGATGCCGAGTTGGACAGCCTCGTCCCGATCGATGCGGACGGTCAGTCGCTTTCGGTACTGATCGAACAGATGCGCACGGCCGCGACCGCTCGCGGCGTCCCGTCGCTCGAGTCGGTCGCGCTGAGAGGCGAGACCGTGCCGTCGCTGATCGAGTACCTGAACCACCACCCCCACGACCTCGCGGTCGCCGGCACGCGGGGGCTCACGCGAGGTCGACGCCTTCTGCTCGGCAGCGTCTCCTCCGGGCTGGCGACCGATGCCCCGTGCCCGGTCCTGGTCGTGCGGCCGGTCCGCCGCGCGAAGGGGGCCGCCGAGGGCGGCGCCTTGCCGCCCCACAAGAGCTGAGCTAGATCGGGAACGCCCGCAGCGGCCAGCGGGACTCGAAGTCCTCGGGACCCAGCAACCGGTCGATCTGGGGGAGGGCGGCCTCGAGCGCCCCCACGCGAGGTTCGAAGCCGGCCCGCCGGGTGTAGGGAGCGACCCAGACGATCGACCCGACCCGCGGGCGGAGACGGGCCAGCTCTCGGGCGACCTCGTCGGTCTCCCCCAGGTCCCAGCCGTCGCTCAGGATGACGAGCGTGGTCTGCTCGCGCAGGGTCCCGCCGAAGCGCCGCACGAACTCCCCGAGGGAGCGGCCGATCCGGGTCCCGCCGTCCGCGCCGTCGATCCGCCGGCTCACGGTCTCGAGCGCGCGTCGGTAGCCGAAGCGGCGCACGTCGGCGGTGATCTCCTCGACCCGCGTGCTGAACGCGAAGACCCGTCCTCGTCGCGACGTCCGTTCGAGCGCGTGGACCAGGCCGAAGAATCGGCTCTCGTGCTCGCGCATGGACCCGCTGACGTCCCAGAGCAGGACGAACTCCGCGCGCGTCGGCCGGGGGCGGGCCCGACGCAGCTCGAGCAGCTCCCCGCTGTGATGGATGCTCAAGCGGATCGTGTCGCCCAGCTCGACGCGGCCGTGACGCGAACGGGTGCGGCGACGGCCCGGTAGCCGCGCCGATTCGCGGCGAAACCGGCGCGCGCCGCGTCGCAGGGCCCGCAGCTCGCGGTCGGCGAGCGCGGACAGCGCGTGCGGCCGTCGCGGCGCGCTCATGCTGTAGGTCCCCAGTGGCACCGCGACCAGGACCGGCTCGTCGCGCTCGAAACGACGCCGGGCAGCGGTCCCGGCCGGAGGGCGCGGGGCCTTCGGCCGGAGCGCGCGGACCTCCGAGCCCGGCCGCGGCCGCGCACCGGCCGCACCGCCCTCCCGGAAGAACGCGTCGAACTCCGCGGCGACGGCGGCGGCCTCGGTCGGCGACTTCGCCAGCGTGACCGTCGCGGCCTCGCGCCACTGCCGTCGGTCGAATGGGTCCACGACCGCCGCTGCGGCCGCGAAGTCAAGCTCGGCCCCGGTGCCGACCGGGATCCCCGCACGCCGCAGGTGGGACCCGAACGCGGCGATCCGATCGATCAGCCGCCGCTCGATCGCGCGAGCGTCGAACGCCACAGAATCTACCCCAGCAGGGCGGCAATGCGGTCGGGTCCGATCGAACGCAGGTCCTGGGCGTCCTTGACGAGGAACCCGAGCGTCGCCTCGATCGTCTCCGGATCGAGCTGGCGGCGCCCCAGCGAGAGCAGCGCGGCGGCCCAGTCGAGCGTCTCGGCGACCCCGGGGCGCTTGGCGAGCTCGGGCTCCGAACGCAGCCGCTGCACGAAGCCCACCAGGCTCCGGGCGAGCGCCGGTGCGAGGTCCGGAAGGCGACGCCGGACGATGGCGACCTCCTTCTCGACGTCCGGGTAGTCGAGGTAGACGTACAGGCAGCGGCGCTTTAGCGCGTCGCTCAGCTCGCGGGTGCGGTTGGAGGTGATCACGACGAGCGGGATCCGCTTCGCTCGGATCGTGCCCAGCTCGGGGATCGTCACCTGGAATTCGGAAAGGAACTCGAGCAGCAGACCCTCGAACTCCTCGTCCGCGCGGTCGATCTCGTCGATGAGGAGGACCGGGCGGTGCGCGCCGTCCCCTTCGAGCGCCCGGACGAGGGGTCGCTTGAGCAGGAAGCGCTCGCTGAAGACCTCCTTTTCTAGGCGGGCATCGGCGCCATCGCGCTCGTGCAGGCGGATCGTCAGGAGCTGGCGCGGGTAGTCCCAGTCATAGAGCGCCGAGCGGGCGTCCAGGCCCTCAAAGCACTGGAGCCGCAGGAGCTCGACGCCGGTGGCCGCGGCGAGCGCCTTGGCGATCTCGGTCTTGCCGCAGCCCGGCTCGCCCTCGACGAGGAGCGGCTTCCCGAGCCGCGCGCTCAGGAAGACGGCCATCGACAGCGGCGCGTCCGCGAGATAGTTCTGCGCGAGCAGCAACGCGGACACCCCGGGCGCATCGACCCAGGACGACGCATCGCTCGCGCCGGCCCCGTTCGCGGTCGCCATCGGCCTCCAAAGCCGCCGTCGGCGAATGAACATTTCCCCGCGACCGATCGGCGGCCTCCGAGCCGTCGCGCAAGCCTATACCCTCTCTGGACGTCCGGTCCGGCGTGCTGGTCGACCGCTTCGGCCGAGGGGTCACGGACCTGCGGGTCAGTGTGACCAAGCGCTGCAACTTCGGCTGCATCTACTGCCACGACGAGGGCCTCGGGCCGGTCGATCGCCCCCGCGCCCCCCACGCCGAGGAGATGTCGCCGGTCGAGATCGAGCGGATCGTCCGCGTGGCGCGCGAGTTCGACATCCGTTCGGTGAAGTTCACCGGCGGTGAGCCGCTGGTCCGCCACGACATGGAGGAGATCGTCGACCGCACCGTGCGACACATGGACGACGTCTCTCTGACGACGAACGGGTCGATGCTCGCCGCGCGCGCCGAGGCGCTGCGGAACGCCGGCCTGAAGCGGATCAACGTCTCGATCGACTCGCTCGACCCGGCGGCGTTCCGGGAGATCCGTCGCGGGGCGCTCGCGCCGGTGCTGCGGGGCATCGAGCGGGCGCTGCACGTGGGCCTCAAGCCGGTGAAGCTGAACATGGTCGTCTTCCGCCCCACGGTCGAGCATATCCCGGAGATGATCCGGTTCGTCAGCCGGAACGAAGGGCTCAAGCTGCAGCTGATCCAGTTCATGCCCGAGCTCGTGGGACCGAAGGATTGGTCCGTCGACATCGATTCCGTCAAGGGCTGGCTCGCGCGCCGCGCCGACCGCGTGCTGGTGCGCGAGATGCACCACCGCCGCATCTACCAGTTCGGCGGCGCGGAGGTGGAGGTCGTCGACCCGGTCTATAACCGGGAGTTCTGCCAGAACTGCCACCGGATCCGGGTGACGCACCGCGGGGAGCTCAAGGGCTGTCTCAACCGCAACGACGACCTGATCCCGACGCGGGGCCTGGACGATCGGGAGATCCGGCAGGCGTTCCGGACGTGCGTCGCCGAGCGGGTCCCGTACTACGGAGCCTACGTCCGGGACCATCCGGTGCGTGATCCGTCCGCCGCGCCCCTGCTCCAGCTGGCGCCCGCGCCGGACTGACCCGGCCGCGCGGCGTCCCGGCGCGGGTCAGGCGCCGTCCGTCCGGTCCGTGGACGGGCGACGCCCCGTCGCCTTGTCGTAGTGGGTCTGGATGACCTCCGCGAGGATGGCCACCCCGAGCTCCTCGGGCGTCTTCGCGCCGATGTCGAGCCCGATCGGCGCGTGCAGGGCCCGAACGAACTCGGGAGGAACACCGCGCCGGACCAGCTCCTCGGTGTCCTGGCGCAGCCGGTGTCGGCTCGCGAGCAGCCCGACGAACCGCAGCGGAACGTGCGAGAGCGACTCGAGGACGGCGACGTCCCGCTCGCCCTTGGTGAGGACGATCACCGAGTCCAGAGCGCCGAGGCCCAGGCGGTGGACGTCCACGGTCGACTCCCGCAGCAGCTCGTGCGGCGCCTCGCTGAGCGACGGGTTCGGATCGATCACGATCACTTCGAAGCCGAGCCGCATGCCGAGATGCACCAGCGCCTCCTCGACGTCGTCGCGACCGCCCTGGCCCACGATCACCAGCCGGCGGCTCGGCAGCATCGGCTCGATGTAGAGCTCGAGCGTCCCGCCGCAGTTCGTCTGGACCCAGATCTCATTGGGATCGGTCCCGCGCGCGGTGCCGGCGAGCGACGCCTCCGTGTCCACGAGGTGCACCCGCAGGACGCGTGGCTCGCCGAGCTCGAGGGCCTCGAGCGCGCCCGCGACGACGGGTCCTTCCGGACAGCCGCCCCCGAGCGTCCCCGCGACGATCGCTCCGCTCGGAGCGATCAGGATCTTGAACCCGGGCTTCGCGAGCGTCGAGCCTTCGGTTCGAGTGACGGTCGCGATCGCGAACGGCTCGCGTCGCTCCACGAGCTGGCCGACGTGGCGCGCGAACTGCGCGGGCTGCATCCGGGCGTCGGACCGCCGACGCGTATCTACCGTTTCGGGTGTCCGACCGGCGGCGCGGCGCCGGCGTCTGAGAAGGGTTCATAACTCTCCGACCCCTCGCCGACGCGCGGCGTGTCGCCGCCCTGAACCATGTATCCACCGAGCTTCGACTACTACGCGCCGACCAGCCTGGAGGAAGCGATTCGGCTGCTCGACCAGCACCAGGGAGAAGCCAAGGTGCTCGCCGGAGGGCAGAGCCTCATCGGCATGATGAAGCTCCGCCTGGCGCAACCCGGGGCGCTGATCGACATCAATCGCGTGCCCAACCTTGCCTACGTGCGGGAGGACGGAGCGTTCCTGCGGATCGGGGCGCTCACCCGGATCAACGAGCTCCACGCGAGCGACGTCGTCCGGGCCCGCTACGGCGCGCTGTTCGATGCCTCGGGGGAGATCGCCGACCCCACGGTCCGCAACTGGGGGACGGTCGGCGGCAACGCCTCGCACGGCGACCCGGGCAACGATCTCCCGGCGTGCCTGATGGCGCTGGACGCGCAGTACCAGGTCCAGGGACCGAAGGGCTCGCGCGCGATACCGGCCCGGCAATTCTACCAGGACTCCTTTGTCACCGCGCTCCAGCCGAACGAGGTGCTCACCGAGGTAAGCGTGCCGAAGGCCGGCGCCGGCTCGGGCAGCGCCTACTCGAAGATGGAACGCAAGGTCGGCGACTTCGCGACCGCCGCGGTCGCGGTGAGCCTCCGTCTTGGCGCCGACGGCGCGATCGCCAAGGCCGGCATCGGCCTCACCAACGTGGGGCCCACGGCGATCTACGCCGCGGCGGCCGCGGACGCGCTCGCCGGAAAAAGCGGCAACGCCGCGGAGGTCGAACGCGCCGCCGGTCTCGCGGCCGACGCGGCCCGGCCGATCGGCGACAACCGGGGTCCGGTCGACTTCAAGAAGGACATGGTCCGGGTCTGGACCCGTCGCACGGTCGCGAGCGCGATCGCCCGGGCCAAGGGAGGGCACTGACGATGGCGATCGACGTCGAGGAGGTCGCGACGGCCGGCAGCCCCAACGGGCGGCGGACGGTGCACATCAGCGTCAACGGCGTGGCGCATCGCTCCACGATCGACACCCGCATGCTGCTCGTCAGCTACCTTCGCGAGCGCCTCCGTCTCACCGGCACGCACATCGGCTGCGATACGGCGCACTGCGGCGCCTGCACCGTCCTCGTCGACGGGGTCGCCGCGAAGTCCTGCAACCTGCTCGCGGTGATGGTCGACGGCCGGAGCGTCACGACCGTCGAGGGGCTCGAGACCGGCGGCAAGCTGCACCCGGTGCAGGAGGGGTTCACGAAGGAGCACGGACTGCAGTGCGGCTACTGCACGCCCGGCATGATGCTCGCGAGCGTCGCCCTGCTGTCGAAGAACCCGAATCCGACCGAGGACGAGATCCGCCGGGGCCTGTCGGGCAACCTGTGCCGCTGCACGGGCTACGTCAACATCGTCAAAGCGGTCCAGTACGCGTCGACCCAGCTCCGCGAGGCCCCGAAGGGAGGGACCTGAGCATGGCGGACGCCGCGCCGGTCCCCGGCGGCATCGGCCAGTCGTTGGCCCGCAAGGAAGACGTCCGCTTCATCCGAGGCAAGGGCAACTACGTCGACGACGTGAACCTCCCCGGCATGCTGTTCATGGACCTCGTGCGCAGCCCGTACGCGCACGCGAAGATCACGGCGCTCCGCAAGGAGCCCGCGCTCAAGGTCCCCGGTGTGCTCGCGGTCATCACCGGCGCGGACCTGGCGGCGGCGAAGCTCGCCTGGATGCCGACGCTGATGTCGGACACCCAGATGGTCCTTCCCACCGACACGGTCATGTTCCAGGGTCAGGAGGTCGCTGCGGTCGTTGCCACGGACCGCTACGCGGCGGCCGACGGGGTCGCGGCGGTGGAGGTCGACTACGAGCCGCTGCCGGTCGTTATCGATCCGTTCAAGGCCCTCGAGCCCGGCGCTCCCGTCCTGCGCACGGACAAGGGCAAGAAGGACAACCACATCTGGCACTGGGAGGTCGGCGACCGGGCCGCCACGGAGGCGGCGCTCAAGTCGAGCGCCGTCGTCGCCCGCGAGCGTCTGTACATCCCGCGGATCCACGTCGCGTCGATCGAGACCTGCGGCTGCGTCGCCCAGGTCGACGTCAACGGCAAGCTGACCGTGTGGATGACGACCCAGGCCCCGCACGCCATCCGCACCGTCTTCGCGCTCGTCAGCGGCCTACCCGAGAACAACATCCGCATCATCTCGCCGGACATCGGCGGGGGCTTCGGCGGCAAGGTGCCGGTCTATCCGGGCTACGTGATCGCGGTCGTCGCCGCGCTCACCACGGGCAAGCCGGTGAAGTGGATCGAGGACCGGACCGGTAATCTGACCGCCGACTCGTTCGCGCGCGACTACCACATCGAGGCCGAGGTCGGCGCGACCAAGGACGGGAAGGTCACCGCGCTGCGGGTGAAGACCCTGGCCGACCACGGCTACACCGACGCCGCGGCCAACCCGTCGAAGTTCCCCGCGGGACTCTTCCACATCATCACCGGCTCGTACCCGTTCCAGCACGCGTTCGTCGAGGTCGATGCGGCGTACACGAACAAGCCGCCCGGGGGCATCGCGTACCGCTGCTCGTTCCGTGTCACCGAGGCCGTGTTCGCGATCGAGCGGCTGATGGACAGCCTCGCGCACCAGCTCCAGCTCGACCCGGCCGAGCTGCGCTTGAGGAACTTCATCCCGCCGGAGGCGTTCCCGTTCACGTCGGCGCTCGGCTGGACCTATGACAGCGGCAACTACGCCGGCGCGCTGCGCAAGGCGATGGACATGATCGGCTACGAGGCGCTGCGCAAGGAACAGGCGGCCAAGCGCGCGAAGGGCGAGCTCATGGGCCTCGGGATCTCGAGCTTCACCGAGATCGTCGGCGCGGGCCCTTCCAAGACGTTCGACATCCTCGGCATCAAGATGTTCGACTCGGCCGAGGTCCGGATCCACCCGACCGGCAAGGTGCTCGCCCGGTTCGGCACGAAGTCCCAGGGCCAGGGCCACGAGACCACGTACGCCCAGATCCTGGCCGAGGAGCTCGGCATCCCGGCCGCGGACATCTCGGTCGAGGAGGGCGACACCGACACCGCGCCCTACGGTCTCGGCACCTACGCGAGCCGCAGCACGCCGACGGCGGGCGCCGCCGCGGCGATCGCGGCCCGGAAGATCCGCGAGAAGGCGGCGAAGATCGCCGCCCACCTTCTCGAGGTGTCGCCGAACGACATCGAGTGGAAGGACCACAAGTTCCAGGTCAAGGGCGTCCCCGAGAAGTCCAAGACGATGGCCGATGTCGCGTTCGCGGCCTACACCAACCACCCGCAGGGCATGGAGGCCGGGCTCGAGGCGGTGGACTACTACGACCCGCCGAACATGACCTACCCGTTCGGGAGCTACATCTGCGCGGTCGACGTCGACAAGGAGACCGGCCAGGTGAAGGTCCGGCGCTTCGTCGCGATCGACGACTGCGGCACGATCATCAACCCGATGATCGTCGACGGCCAGATCCACGGCGGGCTGACGATGGGCTTCGCGCCCGCGCTCCTCGAGGAGATCCCGTACGACGCGCAGGGCAACAGCCGGGCGCCGTCGTTCCTGGAGTACCTCCTGCCCACGGCGGTGGAGACGCCGAAGTGGGAGACGGGCAAGACCGTGACGCCGAGCCCCCACCACCCGCTGGGCGCCAAGGGCGTCGGGGAGTCCGCCACCGTCGGGGCACCCGCCGCGATCGTCAACGCGGTCATCGATGCGCTGCAGCCCTACGGGGTGACGAACATCGACATCCCGATCTCGCCGTACAAGGTCTGGCAGGCGATCCACTCGAAGGACCCGAAGTAGGCTCCGACCCGGCGATGCACATCGAGGGCGACTTCCGCGTCCGCGCTCCGCCCGAGAAGGTGTACGCCTTCTTCCTCGATCCGGTCGGGTTCATCGACTGCCTGGACGACCCGCACCAGGTGCACGCGGTCGATACGGACCACTTCGAGGGCACCGTGACGACCGGCGTCGCCTTCATCCGGGGCACCTTCCGCATCCGCGGCACCTACGGGGAGCGGACCCCACCGACCGCCCTCACCGCCCGGATCAACGGCACGGGCCTCGGCAGCGGGATCGACGCTCAGCTCTCGATCGCGATCGCGGCGGCCGAGGGCCAGAGCGCCGTCCACTGGCAGGGCGAGGTCCAGCTGAGCGGGCCGGTGGCCACGATCGGCGAGCGGATGGTGCGCTCGACCGTCGACAAGAAGGCGGACGGACTCTTCGAGAACGCGCGCAAGCGGCTCGAGGGCGCCTAGGCCTCGCCGAGGAGCTCGGCCGCGCTCGCGAGATCGGCCAGGCGTCGGTCGACCGGCCGCTCCGCGGGAAGCGGGCCGTAGCGCGCGACGTACGCGGTCCGGCCGCCGAGGAGGCCGGCGGTCTCGAGGTCGTACTCGTAGCTCGCCGACACGTGGAGCGTGCTCCGGGGATCCGCCCCGGTCGCTCGGAGGAACCGGATCCAGTGGGCCGGCGCCGGCTTGTACGACCGCACCTCCTCCGCCGTGACGGTTCGATCGACCTCGAGATCGTGCCGGGCCAGCGTCGCGGCCAGCAGGTCCCGGTCGATGTTCGACAGGATCGCGACGCGGCGCCCCCGCGCGCGCAGCTCGCGCAGCAGCGGCGCCGCGTCGGCGAACGCGGGCCACTCCGGCACCGAGTCCACGAACTCCGCCGCGGCGCCGGGAGCGATCCGATGCCCGCGCTGCTCGCCGACCCGCCCCACCGTCGCCGCCACGATCTCGCGATACGGACGGTACGCTGCGCCCTCGACGGCCGGCTCGGCCGCAAGGTAGGCTGCGAAGAAGGCGTCGCCGGACTCGGCCGAGTCGACCCACCCGCGGCGGCGGGCCGCCTCGATCAGGCCGGCCCGCCAGTCGATTAGGGTGCCGTAGCAGTCGAAGGTGACCCACCGAGCTCCGGGGGCGGGACCCGGCGGCCGCGCGTCGAGCGGCACCGGGCGCGCCCGGGTGAGCCGGAGCAGCTCGAGGGGTTTCAGCCGGAACACCGCGTGCGGGTGGCCGGCCGCGGCCCAGAGCTCGCTCTCGGCCAGCAGCTCGTAGTCGACGTACGCGGGGATCGACCGGGCGTGGCCGGCGGGCGGGACCCCGCCGATGGCGTAGCCGGTCACGGACCGCACGAACTCCGGGTCGGCCCGCTCCAGTGGAACGCCCACCAACTCGGCCGCACGCGCGGGATCGACCCGGTTCGACCCCGCGACCAGGAACAGGACCGGCGGCCCTTCGGCCCCCGCCCGGAAGACGAGCGACTTGACGATCTGGCGGACCTGGCACCCCACCGCCCGCGCCGCGTCGGCCGCGGTGCGTGTCGACTCCGGCAGTTCCAGGACCCGCCGCGTCAGACCCTGCGCGGCGAGGTGGGCCGCGAACCGGCGAGCGGAAGGTTCGCGCAGCGGCTCGGGCTCGGTCACGGGGAAACGACGGGCGCCCTCGGAGGATCGACGGCCCGCGCTCGGTCAGCCGGAGCGCGGCGCGCGGGCAAGGTAGCGCTTCGGGGCCCGAACGAACTTTCGGCGGCAGCCCTCGGCGCAGAAGTAGTAGGTGGTTCCGAGGTGCTCGGCGCGCAGCGGTGTCGAGGTCTCCACCGTCATGCCGCAGACCGGGTCGACCGCCGCGCCGGGCGCCGGAGCCGCTGGGGCCGGACCGCCCTCCGCAGGGAGGGGCGGAACCGCGGTCCGTCGCACGCGGGTGATCTCGGCCAGCACGCTCAGGGCGATCTCCTCGGGCGTGCTCGCGGCGATGTCGATCCCGGCCGGATTGCGGATCCGGCCGATCTGCGCCTCCGAGATGCCGTCCTCCCGCAGCGCGTCGAACACCGACCGGGCCCGCGTGCGGCTCGCGACGAGCCCCGCGAAGGCGACGGGCGCTCGGGCGATGGGGGCGAGGGCCGACTCGTCGTACTTCCCCATGCTGGCCACGACCGCGTAGGTCGTCGGGGAAAGGTGGGCGGAGAGCGCCTCGAGCCCGCCGACGACCTCGTCGACCTCGGGCAGCTCGGTCGGGTCCGCGCCGGGGGCGACGAGCACCACCCGGAAGCCGAGGACCCCGCCCAGGGTCGCGAGGCTGACCGCGACCGGGGAGTCGCCGACGATCAGGAGTTCGGGCTTGGCGACGTTCGGTTCGATGAAGATCTCCACGGTTCCTCCGCTCTGACAGACCATGTTGCGTTCGACGACGCCCTCGGGGCTTTCGGACCCGCCCGGTTCCACGCCCGGAGCGACCCGGAGCAGGCGAGGGGACTGTGCGGCGATCGTCGCGAGGCACTCCGAGACGAGCAGGTGCTCGGTGCAGGCGCCACCGACCCATCCCGTGTGCGAACCGTCGGCTCGGACGACCGCCTTGTACCCCGGACGCCCCGAGGTGGGGCGGACGACGCGGACCACGGTGGCGAGGGCGAACGGCTGACCCTGGCGGCGCATCTCCGCGGCGATGGCGTCGATGTCCGGTGCCCGGCGCAGGCGGCGGGTGCGGGGGACCGCACCGGAGGTGGTATGGAGCCGTCGGCGCGGCTCGGAAACCCGGTCGAGCAGGTGACGCAGCGGCTCGCCGCCCTTCAGCGCGGCGGCGAGACGGGCGAGCTCGTCCTCGGTGTCCACGTCCACGAGTATCCCGGGGTCGTCCACCGGGACCTCGCGGATCTCCTCGGGATGGCGGGGGAACATCGCGCGACAGCCCACGTCCCCGTCGACACGCTCGAGCTCCGGGGCGAGCCGTAGGTCGAACAGCACCGGGTTGCCGCGGACGCCGTCGTAGGTCGGGATGAAGATCGATCCGTCGCCCGCGCGTGCCCGATCGACGAGGGTCCGGATCGTGTCGGCGGCCACGAACGGCTGGTCGGCGAGCACGATCAGGGCGAGGTCGGAGTCGCTCGCGGCCCGGACCCCCCGCCGCAGCGAACCGCTCATGCCGCGCGTGAACTCCGGATTCTCCACGACGGTGACCTGGCGCGACCGGATCGCCGCTCGGACCTCCGCCCCGCGGTGGCCTACCACGACGACCGTCCGGTCGACGCCAGCCTCCGCGACCGAGGAGAGGGTGCGATCGATCAGTCGGACGCCGCCGATCGAAGCGAGCGGCTTGGAGCGGCCGAACCGCGAGCTCGTGCCCGCGGCCAGGACGACCGCGGTCACCCGGGAGCGGGCCGTCGCGGCCCCGGCGGTTCGCGCGCGCGCCGCGACCATGGTCGACGGAGCGGGGGCGGGACTGTAAGCTCTTCGCGCGAGCGTTATGGCCGCGGCGCGTGTGCGCGGCCCGGCGATGGCCGATCCACCGGGTACGGACGGGATCCCCGCGGACTGGGTGACGCAGCCGGACCAGATGTCGGCTCCCGCCCGCCGGGTCCTGGACCTGTTCGACGGCGAGCGCTTGCTCCGGTGCTGGCGCACCGCGCGCGGGTTCCTCGTGCTCACCGATCTTCGGTGCGTCCACGTGCTGCGTCGACCCGAGATCCTGCGGCGGGGCGAATGGATCGTCGGCCCGGAACTCTTCTTCTACAACTGCCGACCCGCCGGGGTGCTCTTCGGCCGCTTCATCGAGATGGGCGAGAGGTTCGAGGACGTCGGCGCCGAGATCCGGGTCGCGGTGGACGACCCCCCTGCGGTCGCCGAGGCGATCAACGCCGCCCTCGGTCCCGGCGCGAAGGCGTGGCAGGCCCGCCGGGAACGCACGCGTCTCCAGATGGAGGCGCGCAAGCGCCAGCGCGACGCGATCACCGCGGCGGTCGCGGAAGGCAAGGCGCCGCCGGTGCCGATGGTGCCGTGCGACTTCTGCGGGAACCCCGTCCCCGCGTCCGCCCGGCGCTGCCCGTACTGCGGGGCGCCGCGCGGCGGAGCCGTCGCGCGCGGCGGGAGCGCGCTTCCTTAACTTTGTGAACTCATAAGTGTATAAACTGCGGTCGGCTGCGGGTCCTCGATGACGGACCCCGAGGCGGATCCGCTGCCGACCGGATTCTCGTCCGCGAAGCGAGAGATCCTCCTGTTGCTCAAGCAGCGGCCCGGCCTCTCGCTCGAGGACCTCGCCCGCGCCCGAGCGATCTCCAAGGTCGCCGCGCTGCACCACCTGACGGCGCTGGAGGACCAGGGGTTCGTCGAGCGAGCGTACGAGCACCGGCCGATCGGTCGACCGTCGGTGCATTTCCGGCTCAGCGACCGATCCCGCCGTCTGTTCCCGCAGGCCTACTCGCAGATGTCGCTCAGCGCCCTCGGCTTCATCGAGCGCTGGCTGGGTCGGGACGCGGTCGTCCGCATGCTCCAGGAACGCGCTCACGAGGTGGCGGACGAGAACCGCTCGCGGCTGGGGGCGCCGGAGCTGCGCCGGCGGGTGGAGGCGCTCGCGCGCCTGCGCTCGGAGGGCGGTTACATGGCCGAGGTCGGCGGGACGAAGGGCTCGACGACCGAGATGCGCGAGCACAACTGCCCGATCCTCGCCATCGCGGGCGTCTACCCCGAGGCCTGCGAGGTCGAACGCCGCATGTTCGAGTCGATGCTCCGGGCCCGGGTCGACACCTCGCACCGGGTCGTCGCCGGCGATCCGGTCTGCCGCTTCCTGGTTCGCCCCCGCGCGGAGGCCGGATGAGCCCGGAGGAGCCGCGGCCCCTCGCGCTCGTCACCGGGGCGAGCCGCGGGCTCGGCGAGGTCATCGCCCGGACGCTGGCCGGCAAGGGATTCGACCGGATCCTGACGGCTCGGGACGGGGCCGCGCTGGAGCGGGTCGGACGGGCGCTCGCCGTCCACGGCGGTCGGACCGTGGTGCTGCCGGGCGACGTCACCGACGCCCGGCACCGGGCGCGGCTCGTCGCGGAGGTCGCCGGCACCGGCGGCCTCGACCTGCTCGTGAACAACGCGGCGATCCTGGGACCGACCCCGCTGCCGGAGCTCGCGCTCGCGCGCCTCGACGATCTCGAGCGGGTCTACCGGACGAACCTCGTGGCGCCGGTGGCCCTCGTCCAGGCGCTCCTCCCGGCCCTCAAGGCTCGGCACGGCCTCGTCATCAACCTCTCGAGCGACGCCGCGGTCGGGGGATACCCGGGCTGGGGAAACTACGGCGCGAGCAAGGCCGCGCTCGACCTGGCCTCGCTCACGCTCGCGCATGAGCTCGCCACCGCCGGGGTGGCGGTCGTCGCGGTGGATCCGGGAGACATGAAGACCCCCGGTGCGGAGCCGGCGTTCCCGCCGTCGGAGTTCGTCCAGCGACCGCCGCCGGACGTGACCCTTCCGTTCTGGGCCTGGCTGCTCGGCCAGCCGCACGCCGAGATCACCGGGCGCCGCTTCCGGGCACAGGCCGACCATTGGGGGCTTCCCCCGTGACGCCCGCGACCTCGCTCGAGTTCGACCGGCCCCGCACCCTGGAGGCGACCCTCACGCCCGAGGAGCGAGGGATCGGCCGCGACGGGGTGCGACTGTTGGTGACCGACCCGTCCGGGTCCACGCACAGCACGTTCCGCGACCTGCCGGCCCTACTTCGGCCGGGCGACCTGCTGGTGGTCAACGAGAGCGCGACCCTGCCCGCCAGCCTTCCCGCGACGCGCGAGGACGGTCCCCCGTTCCGGCTGAACCTCTCGACCGACTACGGCGACGGGGTCTGGCTGGCCGAGCCCCGCTGGGGGCCGGACCGACCGGGCCCGATCGGTCTACGAGCGGGCGAGGCGGTCGTCGCGGGCGGGGAGACCCTCCGGGCGATCGGGCCGTATCCGTCCGTGGATCGCCTCTGGTTCTTTCAGGCCCGGGGCAGCCTGGCCCGCGCGATGGAGCGGTTCGGCGCCCCGATCCGCTACGGGTACCTCGACCATTCGTACCCGCTCGAGGCGTACCAGACCGTCTTCGGAAGCGTGCCAGGCAGCTCCGAGATGCCGAGCGCCGGACGACCGTTCACGGACCGGCTCCTTCGCGAGCTCGCGCGACGGGAGGTGGGGGTCGCGCGGCTGTGGCTGCACACGGGCGTCTCCAGCCTCGAGGCGGACCCGGGACCCCATCCGGTCCCGCCCGTCTACCCCGAGCCGTTCGAGGTCGGGCCCGCGACCGCGGAGCGGGTCAACGCGACCCGGGAGGCCGGCGGCCGCGTCGTCGCGGTCGGCACGACCGTGGTACGCGCGCTCGAGACCTCTTGCGACGGTCGCCGGGTGCGTCCGGGGCGCGGCTTCAGCCGGAGGGTGCTGGAGGCGAGCGACCGGATCCGCTCGATCGATGGCCTGATCACCGGCCTCCATGACGCCCGTACGTCGCACCTGGCCCTGCTGATCGCGTTCGCGGGGGAGGACCGCGTCCGCGAGTCGTATCGGCAGGCCGTCACGCACGGCTACCTCTGGCACGAGTTCGGCGACAGTCACCTGATCTGGACGGGCAGCTGAGGGCCCGCCACGCGGGCCGGTCCCCCGCGAGCGCGTGGGCCCCTTAGGCAGGGGAGAGAAAAGAGAAGAAGGAAGGGGTTGGCCACGGACTCTAGATACCCTCAGAGTGGCAGTATCTTACGCCCGTAGTTCCAGTTCGTGACGTCCGCCGTCCCGGTCAGCCAGGCGAGGAATCCCGTCAGGATGATCTCGCCGCCGATGATCTGGGCCTCCTGCGTCGTCAGGGGGTGCCCGCCCGCGGCTGCGTAGAACAGCCAGGTGAGCAGCAGGAAGGCGATCGTCAGCGTCAGGAACACCAGGAAGACGCCGATCCCGTGCTTGTAGGCGTTGAGCAAGAACGTCAGGGTCACAAGGAACCACACGAACTGGAAGGCCGCGACCGCGTAGTCGTTCGTGATCGCGCCGTACTGGACGTTGAACCAGTTAAACGCCCACCAGAACATTCCGTATGACGCGAACGCAGAGCCCGCGAACATGTTCCCCTTCCGGAACGCGATGATCCCGGCGAGGAACTGTGCCGTCCCTCCGTAGAACAGGGCCATCGAAAGGACCGGGCCGACCCCGATCCATCCCCCCACGAAGAGCCCGGCCAGGATGGTGGTCATTCCGAACCCGAACAACCCGAGGGTCGCAGGGCTCGCCCACCATTCCGGCTTCTCCTCCACTCTTGGCGGAGCTTCGGTCATCCCATGCGCTGTTTCCATCGTCGCGGTGGCCGGCATGTTAGCGCCTCGCACGCCGTCCCGATATTTAGACCCTATTTTCGTCGGTTCTTACGCGTTACACGGCCAGCGACGGATAACCGACTCCGGAGGCGTCCGGAGCGCGCCCTCCGGCGGAGGTTTAATCCACCGACCGGTCTCGGCGAAACGTGGAAGACCGCAACGAGCTCGCCCGGGTCGTCTTCGGCCACACGCGCGTGATCCTGACGCGAGATCTGTCGGTCATGAACCCCAACCTGGTCGTCGGTTCCCAGGGTCTCGTGATCGGCAAGCTGGCTAACTACACGCTGAAGGTCGCCTTTCCCCAGGTCACGGTCGGTGTCAACTGGAAGGACTGCGACATCGTCGAGGGGAAAACCGGGATGCCCACGCTGGCCGAGCAGCCGCGGGTGATCCCGAAGCCGCGCCAGATGGGTGAAGAATAACCCGGGGCCGGCCGGCTCACTCCGCTGGGAGAATCCGGCCGACGAGCGGTGCCAGGGATCGCAGGTCGTCGAGCTGGAAGTCCGCCGTGCCGCGGTCGAACTCGGGAGCGAAGTTCAGGTCCCGGTATTGCGGAGCGTACTGCTGGAGGCCGGTAAAGAGGACACCGGCCCGCAGCCCGGCGCGTCGGGCGCCCTCGATGTCGGCCCAGCTGTCGCCGACGTGGACCGCCCGGCTCGCCTCGGAGCCGAGCCGCGTCAGCGTGGCCCGGAAGATCTCGGGCGACGGCTTGGCCCAGGCCTCCTCGTCGCTGAACACGTAGCGTTCGATGGCCGCGTCGAAGCCGAGCGGGGCCAGGGCTCGCCGCAGGAACCGGCCCGGCTCGCCGACGGTGTTCGAGATCACCCCGACGGCGTAGCCCTGCGAGCGCAGGCGCTCGATCGCCTCCCGCGCCCCTGGTGCGGCGATGAACCGAGTCGTCGCGACGATGTGTTCGAGCTCGCGCACGTAGGCCTCTGGTCGCGCGAGACGGCCGGTCGCCTCCGCGGCTCGGGCTATCTGCTCGGCGGGCGTGACGCTTCGGCCCTCGTGGGAGGCGACGACCGCCGCCCGAAGCTCCCGGGCGAACGCCTCCCGCAGCTCCCCGGTCGATCGGGACGGCGCGCCCGGGGCGTCCGGGGCGGCCGCGAGCACCCGTGCGGCCGCGTCGAGCTGGCGCTCGAGATACCGGGCCTCCTCCGACACCTCTAGGTGGACCAGCGTGTGCCACAGGTCGAACGTTACCGCGGCGCGGGCGACCATGCCGTCGAGGGGAGGACGCGGCGGGCGGATTAGCGGTGGGGTGCTCGAGGGGAGCTGCGAGGCCGCGCCGGGCGACGGCGCCTCGCCGTCACGGAGGCGAGGAACTCGAGCCGGTTACCGAACGGGTCCCGGACGTAGAATCGGCGCCGACCCGGATACGGCTCGTCCTCCCAGGAGGGGACGCCCGACCGCTCGAGTCGGGCTCGGAGAGCGTCGAGATCCTCCACCTCGAAGGCGGGATGTGCCTTCTCGGCCGGTCGGAACTTTGGATCGACCCCGATGTGCAGCTGCTGCATCCCGAGATCGAGCCAGATCCCGCCCCGGCGAGCGAGACGGTCCGGCTTGGCGACCTCTCGCATCCCGAGCACCCCCACGAAGAACGCCCGCGCCGTCCCCTCCGAGCCCGGAGGAGCGGCCAGCAACACGTGATGGATCGAGAAGCCGCTCCTCCGCACGGCCCGCGCAGCGATCCGCAGCTCAAGAGGTCGGTGCCCGCGACCCCGATCGGCGGATAGCAGGATGAGGGTCGACGCAGTGGGGAGCGACGTGGAGAGCGACCGACCCCGGCTCCTCGTCACGCTCCGCCCTCGCGACGACGTCGGAGCGGCGATCGACCGGGCGCTGCCCGAGGTCGCCTGGGCCTATCTCGATCGGACGGCGCCGGACGCATGGCGGGACGTGGAGGCCGTCCTGGCGGACTCGCTCGGACGCTCCGATGCGATCTTCGACGATCGGTCGACCCCGCGCCTCCGGTTCGTCCAGCGGATCTACACGGGGCTCGACGGCTTCCCGTTCGACCGGTTCGGCCCGGCCGTCGCGATCGCGGGCAACGTCGGGGCGTTCGCGCCGTACGTCGCCGAGCATGCGATCCTGCTCGCGCTGGCGGCCCTGCGGGACCTCCCGCGCTCGATCGAGATGGTCCGAGAAGGCCGCCTCCGCCCGGTCGCAACGCAGCGAACCCTCTACGGCGCCATGGGCCTCGTGCTCGGCTACGGGGAGATCGGCACCGAGATCGGAAGGCGACTCGCGGCCTTCGGTGCCCGCGTCGCGGGATTGAACCGGACCGGCCGCCCCGCTCCGGGCGTCGAGCGGATGTTCTCTTCGGAGCAGCTGTCCGAAGCGTTGTCGGCCGCGGATCTGGTCTTCGACGTTCGGCCCTTGACCCGTCGGACGACCGGCTCGATCGGCCGCGCGGAGCTCGAGCGCATGCGGCCGGACGCCACCCTGGTCGCCGTCGGGCGAGCCGGCACGGTCGACGAGGGGGCGCTCTACGGCCACCTCCAGAGTCATCCGGAGTTCCGGGCCGCGTTCGACGTCTGGTGGAACGAGGACTACCGCGCGGGGACCCTGGGGGCCCGCTTCCCGCTCGCGAGCCTCCCGAACTTCGTCGGAACGCCCCACTGCGCCGGCGCCGTCGCCGGCGCCGAAGGGCGCGCGCTCGACTTCGCGCTCGAGAACCTCGTCCGGTTCTTCCGGGACGGCCGGCCGAGGTTCGTGGTCGATCGCGCGGAATATCCGGACTAGCGGATGCGCTCGAGCGCGAACGACCCGACGATCAGGCCGCGGTTCGACGCGCGACACTCGACCCAGTCGCGGGTCTGCACGTCGCCGAGGCCCTTGACGGCGAGGAACGTCTTGTCGCGGTCCTGCCGGAAGATGATCGCGCCGTCCATGCGGCTGAGCAGGGTCTCGACCTGCGACTCGGAGAGCGCGCCTCCCTCGAGCGTGTAGAGCGCGAGGGCGCTCCTCGGCTTGAGGATCCCGACCACGTTCTGCAGGAACGAGAAGCTCGCCCGCTCGTCGCCGTGCGCGAGCACGGCCGAGAGGCCCAGGAAGCCGACGCGGAAGGCCTGGGCGCCGTCGCCCCCGGCCGACTTCGAGGCCTTGACGAGCGCCGAGAGGATGCCGGCGCGATCGTCCGAGCCCTTGGCGGCGAGGCGGTGGCCGTTCGCCGGCCCGCCCGGCGCGGCGCCCGAGGCGTCGACCCACGTGACCATGCCCATCTGCTCGTACTCCCGGAACTGCGGCAGGACCTGGCCCAGGCTCTCGGTGACCTCGGCCGGCGGACGGGCCGCCGTCACGAGGATCACCGGCTCGCCGCGCTTCAGCCCCTCGGCGAGGAACCCGTAGACGACCACCTCCTTGCCGACGAACGCGTCGCCGACGAGCACGACGTGGGAGCGCGGCGGGAGACCGCCGAGCAGGAGGTCGTCGAGTCGGGGCGTGCCGGTCGGCAGCCGGTCCGCGAGCCGTCGCCCCGTGGGGGGCCGCAGCGTCTCGGCCGGGGCGACGGCCTCGGCGGCCAGGTCGCGGACGGTGCCCGCCCCCTCCCGCGGCACCGCGCGGGCCGCGCCGGCGCCCGCGCCGGCCCCGGCCGCGCGCTCCGCCCCGCGGGCGAGCTCCTGGCGGCGCAGGCCGACCTCGGACGCCTCGGTCGCGAGCGCGCGCTCGCGGGCGTTCACGCGGCTCTCGCGCTGCTCGACCTCGGCGATGGCCGCCTTCAGCCGCGCCTCACGCGCGCTGAGCGTGGACTCCCGGTCCGAGAATCCCTTGCCGAGGCGCTCGAGGTCGGTGGATCGCTGCGCCGCCGTGGCCTCGCTCTTGGCGAGCGCGCTGGATCGCGTCTGGTACTCCTGGGCGGCGTTGTCGTAGCGGCTCCGGCGGTCCTGGGCGTCCTTGAGCGCGTCCGCCGCCTCCGCCTCCTTCTGGCGGAGCGTGGCCTCGCGGGCCGCCAGGTTCGCCTCCTTGGCGGCGGCGGCCTTCTGCGCCGCCTCGACCTGCTTGGCCCGGTCGGAGTTGTCGCGGGCCTTGCGGCCGAGCGCGACGTTCTGCTCGTCGAGGACGGCCTTGAACTGCTGGAGCTTCGCCTCGCGCGAGGCGAGGTCGGTGGCGGTCGCGGCCGGCAGGGCTCCGCCGGCCGCCATCTCGCGGGCGGAGACCTCGCCCTCGCGGCGCAGTAGCTCGTTGGTCTTCTGGTCGAGTTCCTTCTTGCGGGCGTCGAGACGGCTCTCGATGTCCGGGAGGCCGCCCGTGCGCCGGTCGAGCTCCTGCTGGCGCTGGGTGAGCTCGACGTCGCGCTTCGTGAGCTCGCCCTCGCGATCGACGAGTCGCCGCTCCCGCTCGGAGATCTGGGGCTGGACCCGACCGACCTCCTGCTCGCGCAGGTCGAGCGCCTTGTTCCGGTCCTCGACCTGGCGCTCGCGGTTGTCCATGTCCGCCGATTTGGACGCCCATTCCCGCTCCTTGGCGACGACGGCGTCCGAGCGCTTGCGGTAGTCCTCCTCGAGCTGATCGAGCTGGGTGCGCCCCTCGCCGAGGGCGTCGCGCTGGCGCTTGATGGATAGTTCGTCGCTCTCGGCAGCGGCCTCGCGCTTGACGAGCGCGAGCTCGCGGAAGTGCAGCGCCTCCTCCTTCTCCCGGATCTCGTCCGCGATGCGGAACATCTTGGACTGGCCCGAGGTGATCAGCTCGCGCTCGTGGGTCCGCGTTCCCGAGGAGATCAGGTGGAGGAACGAGCCGGACGTCTGGTAGAAGATCGCGCTCAGGAACATGCCGATCGCGAGCACGTCGTCCACGGAGCTCGCCCCGCTCGGCGGGAAGAGCAACAGCAGGCCTGTCGCGAGCGGCAGCAGCGCGGAGATCGCGCTCGCCCACTGGCGGGTCGTCCAGCCGCTCCAGGTGAGCACGAGCGAGACCATCGCGAGCGAGATGCCCGCGAGCGCCGCCGGAAATATCCACGGCCACAGCGGGAGCCCGGCGAACTTCGAATAGCCGGCGAAGTGCGCGAGCGCGGCGACGAGGATCAGGACGTTGACGGCGAGGGCGCCCACGCTCGTCGAGAAATGTGCCTCCCAGGGCCACAGCGCGTACTCCTCCCACTTGGAGGCAAGTCCCACCGCGGCGAGGGCGACGCCCGCCACGATCGGGAGCAGCACGTAGAACGAGACCGACCAGGCGCCCGGCGGCAGCGAGCCCAGGTGGGGCTGGAAGTAGAGCAGCAGGATGCCGTCGAGGCCGAGCAGCGCCGACACCACGATCGCGTAGACGTGGGCCGACCGGCCGATCCGCAGCTGGAGCAGCGCATCGTCCTTGGCACGCTCCAGGTCCTCCGGCCCCGGCACCGTGACCGAACGGGTCGCGCCGGCCGGTGCCTTCTTCGCCGGGGTCTGCTCCTTCGCCACGGCGCCCCCCCTCGAAGATGGGTCGGCCGTGTTACATTAGACTTCGCTTGAGCGTCTCGCGGGGACCTCGCTCGAACGCGAGCAGGACCGCCGCGGCCCGGGGCCACCGCTCGGGGTCGCGACCGAGCGCTTGCTCGAGTTCGAGCAGGCGCGACCAGGCCGTGCGATCGCCCGCCGCCCTCGCCACGCGCTCGGGTTCGCCTCCGAGTCCGGGCGCGACCGCGAGCGCCTCGCGCCGGACGAAGCCGGCGGCGGCGACCTCGCGCTCGACGCTCGCGACGTCGAGGCGATCGAACGTGCGCGGCGTGGCGCGCCGCGCCGGGAGGGCGACGAAGCCCTCGCGGGCGACCCGGGAGAGGATCACGGCGAGCGGGGAGCGCAGGAGTCGGGCGACCGCACCCGGCGGCAATCGATGCAGATACCGGCTCCGCTCTCCCGGACCCGGCGCGACCTCGAGGATAAGCGTTCCGCCCGGCCCGACCAGCTCGGCGAGTCGACGGAGCGCGCGTCGGCTGTCCGGGCCGGCGAACCCGAGGAGGTTCCCCATCGCGCCGACGGTGCCGAACCCGCCGGGAGCGAACGGCGGGTCGACGGCGTCGCCCCGCACCCGCTGGGGAACGGCCGGCGCTCCCACGCCGTTGGGCCAATGCAGCCGAAGCTCCTCCAGAACCGATCGACCGATGTCGAGCGCAACCCGGTCGCGAGCGTCCGGGGGTCCGAGCCGGGCGGTGAAGCGACCGGGTCCCGCACCGGCGTCCAGCACCCACGGCCCCCGGCCGGGGTGGCGGGAGAGGAAGTCCTCGCGCAGCACCCGGAACAGCTCGCGCTGCGGTGTGCCTTCGAGGCGCTGCCACTCGCGGGCGGCCCGGTAGGCGTCGTTGTCCCGGAAGCGCTCGCGGGAGGAGCCGCTGCCGCCCTCCTCACGGTGGCGCACGCGCGCCCACCGGCGCGCCGGGATAAGGGCTCGCGCGGTCCGTGCGGTCCACCGCGGCCCTTTATAAGGGACCGAGCTACCAGTTCCGGAGCACTACCATGCCATACTACGAGTGTCCGAAATGCGGCGGCGGCTACGTGATCGACGTGCCCCCGAGCGCGCGGCCCGTCTGCGACCGCGACGGCGCGCGCCTGAAGCGAGCGAGCGACGCCTCCTACGAGCGCAACGCTCGGCAGGACTGAGGCGCGGGGCGTGGGCGGCGACCCCGGGGCCCCTTCGGCGCCGTCGGAGCGCTACGGACCGCTCGTTCACCGCTCCGTGCGGCACGGGGCGATCCTGTACATCGTGGGGGTTATCGAGTTCATTGTCGGGATGGTCGTCACCCAGCTCGGCTACTCCGGGACGACCTACAGCCTGACGCGCAACTACATCAGCGACCTCGGGGCCTACTACTGCGGCGTCTACCACGCGAGCGTCTACCCGCCGAACGGGATCTACGTCTGCTCGCCGCTCCACGAGGTGTTCAACGTCTCGATCATCCTGATGGGGCTCCTCCTGGTCGTCGGAACCCTCCTGATCCGGACCGGTTTTCCCGCGCGGGCCACGCGCTCGATCGGGCTCGGCCTGCTCGTCATCGCCGGTATCGGCGCGATCGGGGTCGGGCTCGCGCCAGAGGACTACAACACGACGGTACACGTGATCTCGGCTGGGATCGCCTTCCTCCTCGGCAACCTGGCGCTGATCGTCCTCGCCCTCGCGATGTTCCGGGACACGCGCTGGGACGGCTACCGCGCCTACACGCTCCTCAGCGGGGTCGTCGGGCTGATCGCCTTCGGTCTGTTCTATGCCGGCATCTGGGGACCGCTCGGCGTCGGCGGCATGGAGCGACTGATCGTCGCCCCGCTCCTGCTCTGGGCGCTGCTCGCCGGCATCCACCTCGCCCGCATCCCCACGTTCGCCCCCGCGACGATGCGGGGGGCGCGGACCTAACGGGCTCCGGCCGGACCGGAACGCGCGATCGCCGGGTCGTCGAGCTCGAATTCGGCACCGCAGACGGTGCAGGTCACGGTGCAGTGGACGTCGCCGCTCACCGGAGGACCGAGCCGACCGCCGCAGTCCGGGCAGCGCTCGCGGTAGGCGGTCGAGGGGGCGGGAAGGGGTTCGCCCGGGCGATCGTCCGAGCGCATCGAGCCCGGGCTAGACGTCCTTGCCGAACTCCTTGATGTCGGCCGGGCCCTCCTTCTTCTGGACCGGCCCGGCGCCCTGGACCTGGACGCGGATCTGCTCGACGACCTCGGGGTTCGCGAGCGTCGTGATGTCGCCGTAGTCCATGTGGTTGGAGATCGAGGCGAGCACGCGGCGCATGATCTTCCCCGACCGGGTCTTCGGCATGTCCGGCACGATCCGCACGGTCTTCGGTCGGGCGATCTTCCCGATGACGGTCTCGATCGCGTGGCTGACCTTGTCGGCGATCGCCTGGTCGGCCTTCACGCCCGGCTTGAGCGCGACGTACACCTCGGGGACGCGACCCCGCTCGGCATCCACGATCGGCACCACCGCGGCCTCGGCGACCTCGGGGACCGTCAGGCACGCCGACTCGATCTCCTTCGTCCCGAGTCGGTGGCCGGCGACGTTGATCACGTCGTCGACGCGCCCGAGGATGCGGATGTAGCCGTCCGGCGCCCACATCGCGCCGTCGCCGGCGAAGTAGGGCCAGTCGTGCCAGTCGGTGCTCGACTTGTTCCTGTTGTACTTGGCGTAGTAGGTCTTCACGAAGCGGTCCGGGTCGCCCCAGATCGTCTGGAAGATCCCGGGCCACGGGTTGCGGATGCAGATGTTCCCGGCCTTGCCCGCGCCCATCGGGATCTCGCGCGCCTGCTCGTCGTAGATGATCGGGTAGATCCCGGGCATTGGCGGCCCCGCGCTGCCCGGCTTCATGGCATCGATGCCCGGCTTCGTGGTGCAGAGGAACCCGCCGGTCTCGGTCTGCCACCAGGTGTCGGTGATCGCGGCCTCGCCGCGGCCGACGACCTCGTAGTACCACTTCCAGGCTTCCGGTTCGATCGGCTCGCCGACCGTGGTCATGCACTTGAAGCTGTGGCGGTATTTCTTCGGCTCGTCCGGACCGAGCTTGCGCAGCGACCGGATCGCGGTCGGGCTCGTGTGGAAGATGGTGACGCCGAGCCGCTCGGCGATCCGCCACGGCCGCCCCGCGTCCGGGAACGTCGGGACGCCCTCGTACATCACGGTCGTCGCCGCGTTCGCGAGCGGCCCGTAGACGATGTAGGAGTGGCCGGTGATCCAGCCGATGTCGGCCATGCACCAGTAGACGTCCGTCGTGTGGATGTCCTGGATGTACCGCGACGTGCCCGTGACGTAGGCGAGGTAGCCGCCGGTCGAGTGCTGGCAGCCCTTGGGCTTGCCGGTCGACCCGCTCGTGTACATGAGGAACAGCGGGTCCTCCGCGGGGATCGAGACCGGCTCGACGCGCTGGCCCCGGTACTGCTTGAGGACCTCGTCGACGTAGAAGTCGCGGCCCTCGACCAGGGGGGTCGGCGAGGCGGCCTTGTCGCGCAGGCGCTTCCAGACCAGGACCTTCTCGACCTTGGTACCGTCCTCGGCCGCCTTCTTGCACGCGATGTCGGCGTTCACCTTGTGGTCGAGCAGCTTGCCGCTGCGGTAGTAGCCGTCCATGGAGATCAGGACGCGGCTGCCGCTGTCGACGATCCGCGTCCCGCACGCCTCGCCGCTGAAGCCGCCGAAGACGACCGAGTGGATCACGCCGAGCCGGGCGCAGGCGAGCATCGTGATCGGCAGCTCCGGCACCATCGGCATGTGGATGGTGACCCGGTCGCCTTTCTTGAGGCCGCAGAAGTCGCGCAGGAGCGCGGCCATCTCGTTGACGCGATTGTACAGCTCCTGGTATGTCACGACCACCGTCGGCTCGTCCTCGGGCTCGGGCACCCAGACGATCGCCGACTTGTTGCGGTACTTCTCGAGATGGCGGTCGACGCAGTTGTAGCTCGCGTTCAGCTTGCCGCCGACGAACCACTTCCAGAACGGCGCCTTGCTCGTGTCAAGCGTCGTGTGCCAGTAGCGATCCCAGCTCAGGAGGTCCGCGAACTCTCGCCAGCACTCCGGGAAGTGCTTCTCGCTGAACCGCTCGACGACCCCCGGGTCGGTCCAGTTCGCCTGACCGACGAACTTGGGACTCGGATAGTAGAGCGCTTCCTCCTTCCAGTGAACCGCGATCTCGGCCTCGGACAGGCGGGACTCGTCGTCTTTCGACACCTGGCTTCGAGCTTCTGCCATGCGGGGGGGCACCTCGTGCGCGCCCGGAATCGGGCGGGGGTTATACGGGTTACTCTTTCGCATGCCATGACGTCACACGCGCCGCGGTCCGGAGCACGCCCAAGGCGATCCCTGGGGCGCCGGACGGTCTGCCGCGTCCGGGTTATCCGGCGTGACGGGCCCGTTCGATCTCGGTTGGCATACCTTTAGGCGTTCCTTCCGCTTGCCGGCTACCTCGGTGCGGCATGGTTGGTACGGGTTCCTCGCCCGGACGGCCCGAGAAAACGGTGCACCTCAGGATCGATCCGAATGACGAATCCACGACGCTCGAGGAGGTCCTCACGCGCATCGCCGAGCTCCAGCGAAAGCACCCGGACCGCGAGGTCTTCTTCGACGGGGACGAGTACGCGATCTGCTCCCGGCCCAAGCGCGCCCGCGCGGCCCCCGCTCGGTGAACGCCCGCCGCTGGGCCGGCCCCTGCTGCTCGTCAACCTCAAGACGTATCCGGGGGCGCTCGGGCCGGGCGCCGTGCGGCTCGCCCGGACCCTGGAGGAGCTCGGCCGCGGGGCGGGGGTCGCGGTGGCGATCGCGCCCGCGGCACCCGATCTCGCGCGTGTCGCCGGCGCCGTGGCGATCCCGGTCCTCGCTCAGCACGTCGACGCGGTGGACACGGGGGCCCACACGGGCTCGATCCCATCGGAAGCGGTCGAGCGGGCCGGGGGCTGGGGCAGCCTCGTGAACCACTCCGAGCATCCGCTCTCCGTCCCCGTGGCCAGGGAGACCGTGCGTCGGCTCTCGGCCCACGGGCTGACCGCCGTGCTCTGCGCGCGCGACGTGCGGACCGTGGCGCGGCTCGCGACGTTGAACGCGCCGTATCTCGCGATCGAGCCGCCCGAGCTCATCGGGGGCGACCGCGCGGTGTCGACCGCGCGGCCCCAGGTGGTGTCGGGAGCGGTCGCCGCCGTGCGAGCGGTCGCGCCGGCGACGGTGGTGCTGTGCGGCGCCGGCGTCCACGACCACCTCGACGTGGCCCGCGCGCTCGAGCTCGGGGCGGCGGGCGTGCTGGTCGCGAGCGCGGTCGCGCGCGCGAGCGACCCGCGCGCGGCCATCGGCGAGCTGCTCGCCGGTTTCTAGGAACGGCGGGGGCCGCGCACGCCGCTCCCTTCAAGTGGGCGCCCGGTCTGGCGCGCCCGTCCCGAGGATCGCGACGGAGTAGCGCGGTACGACGATGCCCGAGTCAGGCCGTTCCTCCGAGCACCGGCGCGCGCCCTCCGCGAAATCGCCCCGCCGCCGACGCACCGTCCGCTCCCGATCGAAGCCGAGGGTCCGTCGGGACCGCTCGGTCGGCCGCCCCCGGAACGAGCCGCTCGATGAAATCACGGGCCCCGCGACGTCGGTGCCCGGGCCGTTGCGTAACGGCGGGATCGTCCGGACGGTCGCGGCCGCGCGGCCCCTCCATCTCGTCTGGGTGGGATGGGAGTGGCCACCCCATCACACCGGTGGGCTTGGGGTGCACTCCTTCGAGATCGCGAGAGAGCTCACGCGCCTCGGCCACCGCGTCACGTTCCTCACCCCGTTCACCGGGCCGTTCACGCCGGTCGACGGCGTGACGTTCCGCTACCCGGGGCAGCCGGTCGGGGACAAGCCGGTCCAGTACCCGCCGGCGTACTGGACCGGTGGCACGCCCGACAGCCCGTTCGTCGACGCGACCGACGGCTACAACGCCTGGGTCGGGGCCCTCGACGGGCTCGGTCCGGTCGACGTGGTCCACGTGCACGACTGGTTCGGGACGATCGGCGCGCGCGCGCTCGCGCGACGCTTGGACCGGCCGCTCGTGATGACGGTCCACTCGACCGAATACGACCGGTCGCTCGGCCACCCATGGGATCACATCCTCGCACGCGAGCAGGCCGGCATCGATGCTGCCACGCGCATCATCGCGGTGAGCCGGCACCTGCGCCAGCAACTGATCGACCGCTACCGTGCCGATCCGGCGCGGGTGCGCGTCATCTACAACGCGGTCCGCCCGACCGCGCGCCTGGAACGGATCGACCCGCGCAAGCGGGTCGTGCTCTACGTGGGCCGCCTTGCCGTCATGAAGGGCGTCGACACTTTCCTGCGCGCCGCCGCGCGCGTGGTTCCCCGCTTCCCGGATGTGCTGTTCGTGATCGCCGGCGAGGGCCCGGAGTACGGGCGCCTGATCGAGCTCGCCGCGGGCCTCGGGATCGGCGAGCATGTGATGTTCCTCGGTAGGATCACGGAGGAGGAGCGCGAGCTCCTGCTCGCGGGGGCGTCCGTCTTTGTCCTGCCCTCGGTGGTCGAGCCGTTCGGCATCGCGGCGCTCGAGGCGATGGCGGCGGGCGTCCCGACGATCGTTTCGAAGACGAGCGGCGTCGCCGAGATCAGCCAGGGGACCTTCCGCGTCGACTTCTGGGATACGGACGAGTTCGCGAGCCGGATCGCCGAGCTGCTCGAGTACCCCACCCTGCGCCGGGCGATGGGCGAGCAGGGGCGCTGGGAGGCGCTGCGCGAAGGTTGGCCCGAGCGCGCCCGCGAGACGGTCGGTGTCTACCTCGAGGCGATGGGGGCCCGGGGCCGGACGCCGTGAAGATCGTCCTCTACCTGCACCTGCACCAGCCCTGGCGCCTCGCCCGCTTCCGCTTCCTCGACCTCGGCAGCGGCCGGACGTACTTCGACCTCGATCGCAACCTCGGCATCTTCCGGGGGATCGCGGAGCGATGCTACCGGCCCGCGCTCGACCGGCTCCTGGCGAACCTCGAAGGCGACCCCGACTTCCGGCTCAGCCTTTCGATCACCGGCACGTTCGTCGAGCAGGCGAGAGCGGCGGCCCCGGACGTGCTCGACAAGATCCGGGCCCTGATCGCGACCGAACACGTCGCGATCGTCGCCGAGACCTACTACCACTCGCTCGCCTTCCTCCTGCCGCCGCCCGAGCTCGCAGAGGAGGTGGCGCTCCACCGGCAGATGCTGCGCGCCGAGTTCGGCGTGGAGCCGAAGGTCCTGCGGATGACCGAGCTCGCCTACTCCGACGACCTCGGGCGCTTCGCGGAGAAGGAGCGATTCCACGGGATGCTCGCCGAGGGCTGGGAAGGGGTCCTGCGCGGCGAGCCGCCCACCTACCGCTACTGCGCGGCGCCCGCGCCGACGCTGATGCTGCTCCTGCGCCACTATCCGCTCAGCGACGACGTGGGCTTCCGCTTCTCGTCGACGGCCTGGAGCGAGTACCCGCTGACCGCCGAGAAGTACGCGCGCTGGCTGGGCGCGACCCCGGGCGAGCTGATCGGCCTGTTCATGGATTTCGAGACGTTCGGCGAGCACCACCCGGCGCGCTCAGGGATCCTCGAGTTCCTCAGCGCCCTTCCGCGCGCCGTCCGCCAGCAGGGCGGCCTCGAATGGGCGACGGTCGACGAAGCGATCCAGGGCCCCCCGCGGGCCCCGCTCAGCGTGCCGTACACGATGAGCTGGGCCGACCAGAACCGCGACCTGGGGGCCTGGCTGGGCAACGACCTCCAGCGCTCGGCGTTCGAGGCCGCGAAGAAGGTCGGGCTCGCGGTGCTCCAGAGCGGCGACGCCGCGATCATCACGGACTGGCGCAAGCTGCTCACGTCGGACCACTTCTACTACATGTACGTGACCGGCCACGGGGCCGACCAGGGAGTGCACCAGTACTTTTCGAGCTACGACAGCCCCTACGACGCCTACGCGAACTACATGAACGCGCTCACCGACCTGCGGCGGCGCGCGCTCGAGAAGCTCGGGGTGCCGACGCTGAAGTAGCCCGCTCCCACGGGCCTCGGGCTTTATCTAGAGGAAGCACGCAGGATGGGGCATGGCCCCCCTTGGAGCCCGCCGTTCGCCGGCCCGCACACTGCTGATCGCGCTCGCCGTAGGGATGTTCCTCGCCGCCGGCCTCGCCGCCGCGGTCGCGGATCCCGGTGTTCCCGCCGGATTCTCCGCGCGGATCACGTCGGTCGGCTCGATCGGGAGCGAGAACCTCGCCTCCGCCCAGGCGTCGATACTGCACGGGACCGCCCCCATCGCGGCCCCGGCGCACGACGCCGTTTCCTCGCCCTCGACCCCCTACCGTTGGACCAACGCCTCTTACCTGTTCCCGGTCTCGGGAATCCCCTCCGCACGCCTGCTGCCGCTGATGACCTGGGACGCCTCGGACGGCTACGTGCTCCTCTTCGGCGGCGTCAGCTCTGGCTACGAGACGGACACGTGGACGTACCTCAACGGGACGTGGACGAACATCACGAGCTCGGTCGGTACGCACCCCCCGAGCTTGATCGCCGGAACGATGGCCTTCGACCCGTCCACGAACTCGGTCGTCCTGTTCTCGGGCGCGAACCCGAGCGTCGGCATCGTGAACTACACGTGGACCTACCACGACAAGGTCTGGACGAACATCACGTCGAGCGCGGGCGCTGCCCCGCCGGCCGACGAGTTCGCTTCGCTGGCGACCGACACGGCGGCCGATGAGCTCGTGCTCGTCGAGACGACCGTGAGCGGCCTGCAGACCTGGACGTTCAAGGACGGCACCTGGACCAACGTGACCGCCGCCTCGGCCCAGCCCGGCTACGCCTACTACCCGCTGGTCGCGGACGACCCGGCCGACTCGGGCGTGCTGCTCACGGGAGTGGCGTCCAACAGCCCCACCATCACTGCGCCGTTCTACCCCGCGACCTGGCTCTACAAGTCCGGGGTCTGGGAGAACCTGTCGGCCGCGAACGCCGGCGTGGTCATCCTGTACAGCCAGCTGACGCCGGTGCTGCAGTACCTGCCGGCGGCCGGCGCGGTCGTCGCCTTCCAGTCGTACTGGGTCACGACGGCCGGCGAGATCACCGAGTTCCCGACGAGCTGGCTGTTCGCGAACGGGGTCTGGACGAACATCACGGCCGCGGTCGGGATCGGCCCCGGCCTGGACTTCTACTCCGGCGCTACCGCCCTTCCCGACGACAGCGCCGTGATGCTGTTCTCGGGCGAGACGACCGCCGGCCTCGTCAACCAGACCTGGTTCTTCTCCGCCCCGCCGGTGGTCAGCGCCCGCGCGGCGCCGGCCACGGTCGACGCGGGCGGCTCGGTGACCCTCAGCGCGAGCGTGAGCTACGGGCTCAGCCCGGACTCGGTCTCGTGGTCGTACGGCGACGGCGGTACCGGCACGGGCCCCTCGGGCTCGCACACCTACGCGGCGGCGGGCATCTATGCCGCCACCGCCTCGGCCACCGACTTCGTCGGGCAGGCCGGTCAGGGAACCGCGCCGGTGCTGGTGAACGCCGCCCCGTCGGCCGCGATCACCGTCGCGCCGTCGTCCCCCTCGGCGGGTAGCGCCGTGGGCCTCGTTGCGACGGTCACCGGCGGCACCGCGCCGTTCACCTACGCCTGGACGCTCGGGGACGGCAGCACGGCGGCGACCGCCTCCGTCACGCACACCTACGGCAGCAGCGGGACCTACTCGGTGGGACTCACCGTGACCGACGCGGCCGGCGTGAGCGCGAAGGCGACCGCGACGGTCACCGTCTCGGCCGCGAGCTCGTCGGTCGACCTGACGAGCGGCACCGGCCTGTACCTGCTGATCGGCATCATCGCGCTCGCCGTCGTGGCCGTGATCCTGGGCGTGATGCTGGCGCGCAAGGGACGAGGATCCCACCCGCCGCCCCCGATGGCCTACTCGCCGCCGCCCGCGCCCGGTGGTGGGCCTCCGCCCGGCGCGACCTAGGGGCGCAGCGCTCCCGGACCAACCCCTTTCTCGGGGGCCGGCCCCGCCGGTCCCCGTCCTTTCCTTCCCGGCGAACCTAGGCGAAGTGCCGGCTCACCGCGAGCAGGTAGACGAACAGCACGAGCGCGAGGATGAACCCGAGCGAGATGAAGTCGCGCGCGAGGCCGTAGACGACCATCTCGAAGGCGAGGAACAGCAGCATCAGCACGAGCGCCCACAGGCGCAGGTGCCAGAGGCCGACCGCCACGCCGAGGATGATCAGCCCGATGATCGCGACGATGGCCCCGGCGATCACGCCGGTCTGGCCGAAGACGCTGACGTTGAAGCTGCTGCCGAGCGAGGCGAGGGCGGCCGAGCCGACCGCGATCAAGAGGCCGACGACGAACTCCAGGAACCCGTAGATCCCGATCAGGATCGCGACGATCGCCACGAGGATCGGTCGGCTCTTGCGTTGCTCGACCGGTTGACCGTAGGCGTTGTAGCTCATTCCGCGCTCTGTCCGGACCCGGACCGTCCCCGCGTTCGTGTCCGGACTATTTATCTCTTGGTGCGACGGCCCGCGATCGAGGACTCCCGCTCGGCCGCCCCGTCCAACCGAGGGGTTATAGAAGTCCGAGCCAACGTAGAATCCCGGATGGCCCAGTCTGAGGCGCGGCCGCCCGAGGCCCGGACGTGATCACCCAGGTCACCGGCAACGGTCGGATCCTGCTCACCGTCAACCAGAACGGCGAGTGGAACGAGCTGTTCTACCCGTTCCCTGGGCAGTTCCAGCACCTGCGCGAGATGCGGGTCGGCCTCTTCGACGTCCCGGCCTCGCGATTCGCCTGGCTGCGCCAGGGCAACGGCTACGAGATCCGGCAGACGCCCTACGGCGGCGGCCACCTCCCCAACGTCATCTGGACGGGCCACGGCCTCCAGCTGAGCGTTCGGGACCACGTGCATCCGAACCACGACCTGATCGCCCGGGTCTTCCGGGTCCGGGCGGAGCCGGCGCGACCGGTACGCCTGTTCGCCTACCACGCGTTCCAGATCGCGGAGTCGATGTACCAGGACACGGCGTTCGTCGACCCGACGACCGCGACCCTCGTGCACTACAAGCGCGGCTACTTCTTCGAGTTCTTCTCCGATCCTCCGTACTCGCGCGCCGTCTGCGGCGAGCACACGCTCAAGGGGCTCAAGGGGACGTACGTCGACGCCGAGGACGGCCGCCTCGAGGGACGGGCCGTGGCGCACGGAGCCGCCGACAGCGTGATGGAGTGGGATCTCGAGCCCGGCCCGGACCGGGACGTCGAGGTCCGCCTCTTCCTGGCGGCCGGCCGCGGCCTGCCCGCCGTCCACCAGGTCCGCGACTACGTTCGGGCCGGCGGCTCAGCCCGCTTCGTCCGCGAGTCCGAGCGCTTCTGGGACACCTGGGTGCAGCGCCGACTGCCCCGCGCCCCCCGCCAGCTCAGCGACCACGCGCGCCAGGTCTACCGCGCGAGCGTGCTGATGATGCGTCACGCCACGGGCGCGAACGGAGCCGTGATCGCCTCGCCCGACACGAGCTCGCTCGTGCGGGCCGGCGACACCTACAACTTCTGCTGGTGGCGCGACGGGGGCTACGTGTCGAAGGCGATGGACGAGGCGGGTCTCTACGAGAACGCCTCGCGCTTCCTCGAGTTCGCCCGCACCTGCCAGGAACCGGACGGCTCGTTCTTCCACCGCCACTTCCCCGACGGTGCGATCGGCAGCACGTGGCACCCGCCGCCGTTCCTGCAGATCGACCAGACCGCGACCGTCATCGCGGCCGTCTGGCACCATTTCAAGCGGGGCGCCGACCCCGACGTACTGCTCGGCTTCTGGCCGCTCGTCAAGGATGCGGCGAGCTTCCTCGCCAGCTTCCGGGACCCCGCGACCGGGCTCCCCGCCCCCAGTTTCGACCTGTGGGAGGAACGCCTCGGGATCCACGCCTACTCGACCGCCGCGGTGGCGCATGCCCTCGAGCGCGCGGCCAGGGTCGCCGAGGAGATCGGCAAGGACCCGAGCGCCTGGCGGACCGCGAGCCGCGAGGTCCTCGACGCCGCCCGCCGGGAGTTCTGGGACGCCGAGCGCGGTCGCTTCGTCCGCTCGGTCGCGCCGCGCGACGAGCGCCTGGACGCCTCGATCCTGCTCGCCCTCAAGCACGGGCTCCTCGGCTGGGAGGAACCGCGCACCCGCGCGGTCGTCGACGGTATCGAGGCCCGGCTGTGGAATCCCGAGCTCGGCGGGCTCGCCCGCTACGAGGGCGACGAGTACTACGGCAAGGAGAACCCGTGGATCATCTGCACGCTGTGGCTCGCCGAGGCCCGCCTGCGCCTCGGCGACCGGCCCCGTTGCCGCGAGCTAATCGAGTGGGCCGCCTCGCACGCGACCCCGACGCTGATGCTGCCCGAGCAGATCGACCGGGCGAGCGGAGAGCCCAAGAGCGCGACGCCCCTCACCTGGTCGCACTCGACGTTCGTCGACGTCGTCCACAAGTATGCCGAAGCCGAGACGCGCGGCGAGGTCCCCGAAGAGTAGACCCGCGACGGGTCGCGTGCTCGGTATCGACCTCGGGGCGACCAAGGTCATCAGCGGCCTCGTCGACGAGTCCGGCCGGATCCTCCACCACAGCGGGCGCCACGTCCACGCGAACGACGGACCCGGGGGCGTCATCCGGACGGTCGCCCGCGCGGCGCGGGCCAGCCTCGGCGACGGGGCCGCCCTCCCGAGCCGCGTGGGAATCGCGGTCGCCGCCCAGGTCGACCCTCGCACCGGGACGGTCGTCCACGCGCCGAACCTCGGATGGCGCGATGTGCCGCTCGCCCGACGCCTCTCCGAGGAGCTGGGGGCCTCGGTGACCGTCATCAACGACGCCCGCGCGGCGGCGCTCGCCGAGTGGAAGCACGGCGCGGGGATCGGGGTCCACGACCTGTTCTGCCTCAGCCTCGGTACGGGTGTCGGAGGGGCGGCCATCGTCGGCGGCCGGCTGCTCGAGGGCGGCAGCCACGCCCTCGGCGAGGTCGGCCACATGACGATCGTCGTCGGGGGCCGGCGCTGCCACTGTCCGAACTGGGGCTGCCTCGAGGCGTACGTCGGGGGTTGGGCGATCGCCGAGCGCGCTCGCGAGACCGTCCGGGCGGAGCCGTCCGCCGGTGCCGGTCTGGTGGCCCGCGCCGGCAGCGCCGACGCGATCACCGCGCAGACCGTCTTCCAGTCGTACCGGGCCGGCGACGCGCTCGCGGGACGGATCGTCCGCGAGACCGAGCGGTTCCTCGCGGACGGCGTCGTGGGGCTCGTGAACGCCTTCAATCCATCGCTCCTGATCCTGCAGGGCGGCCTCGTCGCCGGCATGCCCGAGTTCGTTCCCGTCGTCGAGTCGGCGATCCGCGCCCGGTGCCAGCCGCCGGCCGCCGGCGCGCGGGTCGTCACCGCCCAGCTCGGGGAGGACGCGGCCGTCGTCGGGGCCGCGTGCGTCGCCCGCGACCCGCGCTCGCTCGGTTGAACGGAATTACACAGCGCGGTGCGACGATATCTTCGGCGGGCGCTCGGATATTTGAGTTTTCAGAAGGCTTAAACAAGTCAAGGGTCTCCCGTGCGCAATGTCAGCACAGGCCACGGGAGGCTCGCCGGCTCCGCCGGCGACCACGGCGGGGCAGGACTACACGCGGAGAGCGAAGCGAAGCTCGGCGGTCTGGGCGATCGTGGTCGTCGTGGTGGCGATCGCGGCCGGCCTGGGGGGGTACTACTATGGGCATAGTACCGCCGCTTCGACCAGCTCGAGCAGTGCGACGGTGACCTACTACGACGACCTTTCCAGCAGCGAGGCGACCTTCATGACGCAGGTTCTGATACCTCAGTTCGAGGCCGCCCACCCGAACATCGGGATCAACTACGTGAACATCGACGCGAGCGACATGGTCACGAAGGTCGCCGCGCTCGTGCAGGCGAACGACGTCGGGACGACCCTCCTCGCGGAGGACAACCTGGACATCGGCGAGCTGCTCTACTCTTCGACCGGTAACGACCTGATGAACCTCACGTCGATCGCCTCGGTGATCCAGCCCACCACGATGATCCCGAGCATGACGGGCGTCACGACCTACGAGACGCACGCCTTCGGCGGCGAGTACTTCATCCCGTTCCGGGCGAACACGCCGCTCGTCTGGCTCAACACGACGGCGCTCGGCGCCGCGGGCCTGTCCACGACGCAGGGCCCCCAGACGTTCGCTGACCTGCTCTCGGACGCGCAGACTCTGTCCTCGAAGGGCGACGCGACGCCCGTGATGTTCCAGGGCGGCGCGGGCGACGACACGGCGACCGAGATGTTCCAGTGGGAGGTCCAGTTCGGCGGGAACCCGATGGTCTACAACGACTTCGGGGACCTGCAGGCGATGTCGTACCTGTACAACCTGAGCGCGTACATGAACCCCGGGTACAAGCAGGCGATCTACAGCGAGTACGCGGGACTCGCCCAGGGCAAGTACCAGATCCTCGACTACCAGTGGCCGTACGTCTACTCGCTGCTGACCGGCGGGAACACGTCGATCACCCCGATGAACGCGAACACCCTGCTGGTCTACCCGGGCCCGAACGGCACGGGCGCCCAGGCCTCGGACCACGTCATCGGCGGCGATGTGCTCGCGATCCCGAAGGGGGCGACGAACCTCTGGGCGATCGAGACGTTCGCGCAGTACCTGCTCTCGGCTCCGGCGCAACAGTTGCTGATGGTCGACACGGGCAACCCCGCGGTCAACGCGGCGGCCTACATCGGGCTCCCCGGTGACCAGTCGACCGTGGACATCGCGATCGAGCAGGCGCTCGAGAACCCGGTGTTCCGGCCTCCGGTGCCCTGGATCGAGACATGGGTCGCGGACTTCTACAACGACATCTTCACGCCGTTCGTCCTGAACAATTTGGGGACCGGATCCTGGTCGGCCCTCGTCGGGGACGCGGGCACCGCGAACTCGGCGCTCTCGGCCTATCTGACCGCGAACTACGGGTCGTCGGTTGCCAGCCAGTACGCGGCGGGCGACTTCGGACCCCTGTACGTCTGAGCGGAGGGACGGCGCTCCGAGGTAGAGAGGACCCAACCCGTTCATGGCTATCGACCACCAGGGCGGGCGCCCACCCGCCCCGGTGGCCACCTTTTTCCAGCGTCACCAGGACCAGCTGATCCCGTTCCTATTCGTCCTCCCCGCGCTCGCCTACGTCGGCGCCTTCGCCTTCTACCCGACCGCGCAGACGATCCAGTACAGCTTCCAGACCCGCATCCTCTCCTTCACCTTCTACAACTACCAAGCGAACGTCCAATCCGGCCTCTACTCGTGGATCGGCAACACGCTGTGGCTGACGGCCGCGGCGCTGACGATCCAGTTCGTCCTCGCGCTCGCGGTCGCCTCAATCCTGAACCGGACCTTCCGCGGCAAGACCGCCTTCGCGACGATCGCCATCCTGCCGATCGGCATCGCGACCGTGGTCGCCGGCTACACGTTCAACCAGATCTTCCCCGGCACCGGCGCCGGCTACGCGAACAGCATCCTCAACTCCGTCGGCATCGGCTCGCAGTACTGGCTCAACCAGACCTGGTCGGCGCTGCTCGTGGTCGCGATCGCCGACAGCTGGAAGAACACCTCGCTCGTGATCATCATCCTCGTCGCCGGCTACGCGACGATCCCCCGGACGCTCTACCAGGCGGCCGCGATCGACGGCGCCGGACCGCTGCGGCAGTTCCGCTACGTCACGCTCCCGGGCCTGCGCAGCTTCATCGTGATGGCCCTGCTCATCCGCGGGGCCCAGGAGGTCAACATCTTCCAGCTCGCCTACATCATGATCGGGCAGTACCCGCAGCTGCTTACGGTCCAGATCTACTCGCTGTGGGAGTCGAGCGGCGGGATCCCGTACCTCGCTTCGGCGGTCTCGACCGTACTGCTCGGGATCGTCTCGATCCTGATCGTGGTCGTCATCATCCTCGGGGGTCGCAAGTGAGCGCCGCGTCCGCGACCGCGCTCTCCCCGGCCCGTGCTGCCGAGCGGGCGCCGCCTCCGGTCTACCATCCCCCCGTCCTGACGCTCGGGAACGTCCTATTGTACGTCGCGATCTTCGTGATCTCGGTCTTCTTCCTCTTCCCGATCTACCTGATCTTCCTCATCGGGTTCACCGACCCGAAGTACACGATCTTCTCCGGTCGGCCCCCGCTGATCCCGCCGTCGTTCACGCTGTCGAACCTCCAGCAGGGGCTGTTCGGCGCGGGCAGCCCGTTCCTCGGGTCGATGTACCTCAGCCTCGAGGTCGCCTTCTTCGTCGGCGCGCTCGCCCTGCTGATCGGGATCCCGACGGCCTACGGGCTCAGCCGGCTCGGCAGCCGCCTCGCCTACGGCGTCACGACCGTATTGTTCATCGTCAACATGGTCCCGTCGATCACGATCGCGATCCCGATCTCGGTCCAGTTCATCGACCTCGGCCAGGCGATCGGGGTGAACCTGTACGGCTCCTGGATCACGATCGGCCTCGCCCAGGAGCTGCTCGCGCTCCCGGTCACGATCTTCCTGCTCGTGGGCGCCTTCCAGGGACTGCCGCGGGACCTCGAGAACCAGGCGCGGGTGGACGGCGCCGGGCGCTTCAAAGCGATCTACGGCAACCTCGTGCCGCTGATCGTGCCCGCGCTCGTGGCCGCGTTCCTGTTATCCTGGATGCTGAGCTGGGACGAGTCGACGTTCGCGCTGATCCTGTACAACCCCGCCACGAGCGCGACCCTGCCCGTCAACATCTTCCTGTCGTTCACGGGACGCGGCAGCCCGACGATCGGGGTCGCCTTCTCCTGCATCGCGACGATCCCCGTCATCGTCCTCACGGTCTTCCTTCAGCGGTTCCTCAAGGGCGAGGACCTCGCCGCGGGGGTGCGCGGATGACGGCGAAACTACGGTTCGATCGGGTGACGAAGCGCTTCGGCAAGCGAATGGTGGCGGACGACATCGAGCTCGACGTCGACCCGGGCGAGTTCTTCGTCATCCTGGGCCCCTCCGGCGAGGGGAAGTCGACGCTCCTGCGGATGGTCGCCGGCATCGAGCCGGTCGACGCGGGCCGGATCTGGATCGACGGGCGCGACGTCACCCACCTCGCGCCGAACAAGCGGAACATCGCGATGGTGTTCCAGAACTACGCGCTCTATCCCAACATGAACGTCTACCGCAACATCGCCTTCCCGCTCAAGATGCAGTACTTCCCCTCGAGCGAGATCGAGCCGAAGGTCCAGGAGGTGGCCCGCAAGCTCGGGATCTCCGAGATCCTCGACCGGCGGGTCAACCAGATCTCGGGCGGCCAGCAGCAGCGGGTCGCGCTCGCGCGGGCGATCGTCCGCAACCCGACGCTCTTCCTGCTCGACGAGCCGCTCTCGAACCTCGACGCCCGGGTGCGGTTCGCGGCCCGCACGGAGCTCAAGAAGATCCAGAAGGACCTCGGCCAGACGTTCCTGTTCGTGACCCACGACCAGAAGGAGGCCGAGACCCTCAGCGACCGCACGGGCGTCATCCACACCGGCCGCTTCGAGCAGATCGGACCGTTCAGCGACCTCTACGAGCGGCCGGCCACGCGCTGGATCGGCGACTTCGTCGGCGACGTGCCGATGAACTACATGCCGGCCAGCGAGTCGGGGGCCTCGGGCGAGCTCGGTTTCCGGCCGGAGTGGGCCGAGATGTCGCCGGAGGGCGCGCAGAAGGCGACCGTCCAGGTCGCCGAGCGGGTCGGAGACTTCTCCTACCTGTTGTGCACGATGGCGAACGGCTGGCGGATCTACCTGCGCTCGATGCGCACCGTGGCGGCCGGCAGCGAGGTGCGCTTCAACGTTCTGCGCCACGTCTTCTTCCGCGAGGAGCCGGGGGCCGAGAACGCGCCGCTCGCCGAGGGCGCTGGGGCCGAGGCGCCCGCCGCGCACTGAGGCCGTCCTCAGCCCCTCGGCCGCTCCTGGCGGCTCAGGAACAGCGTCCAGGAGAAGCCGCGCGGGGCGAGCCGGTAGCGGAAGACGTGGTCGGAGATCGTCGAGCGGAGCCCCCCGCGGACGAGCTCGACCGGGGCGGCCCAGATCGTGCCGGGCAGCCGCAGCTCGCCGGCGACCGGGCGCGTCGCGAAGTTGTTCAGGCACAGGATCTGGTACTCGCGGCCCGGCCGCCAGAATCCGAAGACCGGCTCGGTCCCGAGGTCGACCCCCTCGAAGCGGTCCGAGCCGAAGACGCTCGCGTGCGCCGCGCGCACGCGCAGGAGGGTCCGGGTCTTCCAGAGCAGCGAGTTGGACGCCCGCTCCTCGTCCGCGACGTTCCGCGCGGCCGGGGCGAACTCCGGGTCCGTCACGAGCGGCCGGGTGAGGGCGCCGGGGGCCGCTGTCGAGAAGCCCGCGCTCGGGGAGCCGTCCCACTGCATCGGCGTGCGGACGGCGTCGCGGTCGGGAAGATCCAGCCGATCGCCCATGCCGATCTCGTCGCCGTAGTACAGGTAGGGGCTTCCCGGCAGCCCGAGGACGAGCGCGGTCAGCAGCAGCACCGACGCGTCGTCCCCGCCGAGGAGCGGCGCCAGCCGCCGTCGGACGCCGTTGTGGACGCGCGCGCCGTCGGGAAGGTGGAAGTCCCGGACGAACAGCAGGCGCTCGGCCTCGCTGACCTGCTCGAGCGACAGCTCGTCGTGGTTCCGCAGAAAGAACGCCCAGCCGCAGTTCTCGGGCACGCCGGGGAGCGTCGCCCGCAGGACGTCGAGGACCCGCTTCGGGTTGTTCTCGGCGAGGCCGAGGTAGAAGTTCGGCATGATCGGAAAGTGCATCACCATCTGGAACTCGTGGCCGCGGTCGAAGTAGGCGACCGTCTCGGGGATCGACTGATTGGCCTCGCTGACGAGGACGGTGCCGGGGAACTCGGCGTCCATCATGCCCCTCAGGTCCTGGAAGAACTGGTGCGTCTCGGGCAGGCTCTGGCAGGTCGTGCCCTCCCGCTTGTACAGATACGGCGCGGCGTCACACCGGTAGCCGTCGAGGCCGTGGCCCAGCCAGAACCGGGCGAACTTCATCATCTCGCCGCGGACCGCGCTCGTGTCGTAGTTGAGGTCGGGCTGCCAGGAGAAGAAGCGGTGGAAGAAGTACTGACCGGCGACCTCGTCCCACGTCCAGTTCGAGCGCTCGAAGTCCGGGAAGATCAGGCGCGCGCGAGAGAACTCAGTGCCGGTGTCGGACCATAGGAACCAGGAGCGGAACGGCGAGTCGCGGCTGCCTCGCGCTTCCTGGAACCAGGGGTGCTGGTCGGAGACGTGGTTGGTGACGAGGTCCCCGATCACCCGCAGGCCACGCCCGTGCGCCGCCTCGACCAGGCGGTCGAGGTCGTCGATCGTGCCGAAGCGCGGGTCGACCTCGTAGTGGTTGGAGATGTCGTAGCCGTCGTCGCGCCAGGGCGATCGGTAGAACGGCAGCAGCCAGATCGCGCCGACGCCGAGGTCCGCGAGGTAATCGAGCTTCGCGGTCACCCCCGGGAGGTCCCCGATCCCGTCGCCGTTGGAGTCGTAGAAGGATCGGACCGCGAGCTCGTAGAACACGACGTTCCGGAACCAGTCCGGGCTCCGCAGGTCCGATTCGGTCGGGGGCATGCTCGCGCTAGTATCGACGGCCGCTAGCTTGTAAGCAATTGCCCTCGACCGGCGCTAGCTCGGTGCCGAAAGGGGCCCCGCGATCTGGTCCACTGCCGCGAAGAGACGGCCGCCGGCCTCCGGGTCCCGCGATGCCGGGTCCCCGGGCACGACGCGCTCGTTCGCGAAGTACTCGCCGCTGACCGAGGCGAGCGACGGGTCCTCCGCGACGAGGACCGGGGTGACGGCCCCCCGGCGCACGCTCTTGGCGAAGAGCCAGCCGAGCACGGTGATCGCGATCTTCGTGCCGCCCCCGTTGTTCTTGCCGAACCCGGACGCCACGAAGCCCGGGTGCACGGCGTTCACCGACACGCCCGTGCCCGCGAGGCGCCGGGCGAACTCGCGGGTGAGGAGGATCAGCTCCAGCTTCGACACCCCGTAGGCCCGGAAACCGGCGTACGCGCGGCCGGACTGGAGGTCGGAAAGGTCGAGCTTCTGCCGGAGATGGGCGTCGGAAGCCATGTTCACGACGCGGGCGGGGGCGCTCTCCTTGAGGCGGTCCTCGAGCAGCGACGTCAGGAGGAAGGGGGCGAGCACGTTCAGCGCGAACGTGCGCTCGAGTCCTTCTGCCGTCACTTCGCGCCGACGGAAGAAGGCCCCCGCGTTGTTCACGAGCACGTGGATCCTCGGGTACTTCGCGAGCAGCGTGGCGGCCAGCCGCCGGACGTCGCCCGGTCGGGCAAGGTCCGTGACCCCCACCGATTCGACCCGCGGGTTGCCGGTCTCCCGCGCGATCGCGGCCGCGGTGGCCGCCGCGCGCGGCTCCCCGCGGCCGACGACCACGACCGTGTAGCCGTCCGCCGCCAGCCGTCGCGCGATCTCCCGGCCGATCCCCGAGGTCGCGCCGGTGACCACCGCGACCTGTCCCGTGCCTCGAGTGCCCGGACTCGTCGCCATCGTCAGCCCCGAGCTTCGAGCTCCGGCGCGGCTTGGGGTTTTCGGACCCTCCGGCTAGGCGAGCCGGTACTCTCGGCGGCGCGAGTCGTAGAGCGAGACGGACTCCCGGACGAGGCCCTGCTGGCGGAGCGACTCCAGAGCGCTCTGGACCGTCCGGCGGGGAAGCCGCGACATCTGGGCGAGCTGGGTCTGGTCGAGCCCGCGGTAGGTCTCGAGCAGGAAGAACAGGAACTTCGCGGCGGGAGGTCCCTCGACCGACCGCCCGGTCCGGATGGTGCCCAGCGTCTCGCCCCGCAGGCCGAGCCGCTGGGAGGCGAGCGGCAGGACCGAGCGAGGCGCGACGTTCCCGAGGTTCACGTCGGAGCCGAGCTCCATCAGGAGCTGCACCTGCTGGGACTCCATCGGGGCCTCGAAGATCAGGTCCTCCTTCGGGTGCTCCGCGACGATCGACCGGACCCAGTCCCACTTGATCGCCCCGTCGCTGTCGTAGATGCCGACCCCGCGGCCGGACTCCCGGCTCTCGATGATCACCTTGCGCGGTCCGAGCGTGCGCGCGTGCCCGATCTGCGTGAGGGTCTCCTTGAGCGACAGCTGGTAGTGCGCATCCTTCTTGCCGACCTCGATGAAGAAATCGAGGCTGCGCTCCTTGGCGGCCTTGGCCAGCCGCTCGATCTGCGGTGGGGCGAGCTCGATGATCCCGCTCGAGATCTCGACGAGATCGAAGCCCAGCTCCCGGGCCTCGTCGAGCAGCTGGGGCGCCCGGTCGTGGGTCAGGGCGTACTCCAGCAGCGTGCCGCCGGTCGAGACCTCGAGCCCGTGGTCGTGGTAGCGACGCACGCGAGCCCGGACGGCCTCCCTCGGCAGCAGGAGCGGGAGCCCCCAGCCGATCTTGGCGACGTCGACGTAGGGCGCCAGCAGGTCGATCTCGTCGTCGTGCAGCGCGGCCAGGCGGTCCAGGACGTGCGTGACACCGGTGCGACGAGGCCGGGAGACGCTGGGCACGCTCGCCGGGAAGAACGTCGCCTTGGCGCGTGAGCTGACGGAACCTGCCATGATTCGTTATCCTCCTACGCAGGAACTGCGAGCGGCCGAGCCACTCGCACGTAAAAGCTTCACGGCGATCCCCGGGTCGAGCTTCGTGGACCCGAGGCCGGGCGCGGGCCAGCCAGCGTTATGCGCCCTCCTCCGTCCCCGGCCGACGTGGGGCGTGCGCACGGCCGCGTCCTGGTGATCGGGCTCGACTCGGTCTCCCCCTGGCTGCTCTTCGAGCGCTTCCGGCCGGTGATGCCGAACGTCCGCCGGCTCCTCGAGCGGTCGCGGTACGGCACGCTGCGGAGCACGGACCCGCCGATCACCGTGCCCGCCTGGGCGGTCATGTTCTCGGGCATGGACCCGGGCAGCCTGGGCCTCTACGGGTTCCGCCACCGCAAACCGGGGCGCTATTGGGAGATGTACACGCCGAGTTCCCGCTCCCCGCTAGAGCCGATGGTCTGGGACCGCCTCTCCCGAGCCGGTCGCCGGGTCTGCGTCATCGGAATGCCGCCCGGGTACCCGCCTCCGATCCTGAACGGCGTGGCCGTCTCCGACTTCCTCACGCCCGCCTCCGCGAAGGACATCGCCTCCCCGCCGTCGGCGATCGACGCGATCCAGCGCTCCGCGGGTGGCTACGAGTTCGACGTCTCGTTCCGCAGCGACGATCGGGCACGGATCGCCGACGATCTTGTACGCATGACCCGCAAACGCTTCGCCGTCGCCCGCGATCTCTGGCAGCGCGAGCCCTGGGACCTGCTCGCGCTCCACGAGATCGGCCCGGACCGGCTCCACCACACCTTCTGGAAGTTCTTCGATCCGACCCATCCGCGCTACGAGGAGAACCACGAGCTACAGGACCGCGTGAGCGAGTACTACGCGATCCTGGACCGGGAGATCGGCGCCCTCCTCGATCTGGTCCCGGCCTCGGTGCGGATCCTCCTCGTGTCCGATCACGGCAGCCAGCCGATGGCCGGCGCCTTCTGCATCAACGAGTGGCTGATCCGCCGGGGCTACCTCACGCTGAACGGATCCCTGCCGCGGGCCGGCACGCCGCTCGAGGAGACCGAGGTCGACTGGGCGCGGACGAGGGCGTGGGGGGCGGGCGGCTACTACGCCCGCATCTTCTACAACGTTCGGGGCCGGGAGCCGCACGGTTCGCTGGGACCGGACTCGGTCCCCGACTTCGAGGCGACGCTGCGCCGGGAGCTGTCGGAGATCCCGGCTCCGGACGGCGGGTCGCTGCGCGTCGAGAGCTTCACCCCACGGGAGCGCTACCACGAGGTCCGCGGGGACGCCCCCGACCTGATGGTCTACTTCGGCGGGTGCTCCTGGCGCTCGGCGGGCACGGTCGGGCACGGCCGGCTCTACCTCGAAGAGAACGACACCGGTCCGGACGACGCCGTCCACTCGTTCGACGGCATCTACTCGGTCTCGGACCCGGCCGAGGGGGCCGGCCGACCCGGACCGCCGGAGCGGATCGTCGATATCGGCCCGACCCTTCTCGACCTCCTCGGTGAGCCGGTTCCCCCGGGGCTCCACGGGCGGGTGATCGACGGCTTCCGATAGCCGATCCCGGCCCGCGCCGGAAAGGCTCTTTACGCCCCCCGATTCGCGAGCCCCGACGTGGCGGAGCATCGACCGGGCTTCTGCGTCTGGCTGACCGGATTGCCCTGCGCGGGCAAGACCTCCATCGCGCGACAGCTCGCGCCCGTGCTGTCGGGCCGGGGGCTCGACGTCGAGCTGCTCGACGGTGACGAGGTCCGTCGCCAGCTCAGCCCGGACCTCGGGTTCGACCGCGCGTCGCGGGAGGTCCACGCCGACCGCGTCGCCTACCTGGCCGGCGTCCTCGTTCGCCACGGGGTGGTGCCGATCGTCGCGCTGATCTCGCCGTATGCGAGCTCGAGGGCCCGCGCGCGCGAGGAGATCGGTCGCTTCGCCGAAGTCTACGTGGCGACCCCCCTCGAGGTCTGCGAGGCGAGGGACGCGAAGGGCCTGTATCGACGGGCGCGGGCGGGCGAGATCCGCGGATTCACCGGCGTCGACGACCCCTACGAGCCTCCCGAGCGGGCGGAGATCCGCATCGACACCGTCGGGCGGAGCCCGGGCGAGTGCGCCCGCCAGGTCGCGGACGGGCTGGTCCGGCTCGGTTTCGTTCCCGCCGCCTGAGCCGAGCGGTCGACCGGTTCCCGCCGCAACGACCTTAGCCACCCGCCCGCTTGCGGCGGCGTGCCCTGGGAATATACGGACGACTACTACCGGGAGTACACCCGGACCACGTGGAACGAGGCCGCGGCCCAATACGCGGCGTTCATGGAGCACACCGCGCCCTTCCGCGCGGAGCTCGTGCGCCAGCTCGCGCCCGCGGCCGGCGAGGCGATCCTCGACCTCGGGACCGGCCTAGGCGAACCCGGCCTGACGATCGCCTCTGCGGTGGGTCCACGGGGGCGAGTGCTCGGCGTTGACCTTTCCGAGCGGATGATCGATCTCGCGACGCAGACCGCCCGGTCGCGCCGGATCGACAACATCGGGTTCCGGGCCATGGACTGCCTGGACCTCGACCTAGACGGCGGGGAGTTCGACGCGACGGTCAGCTCCTTCGGATTCCAGATCTTCACCGACCCGGACCGCGCGGCCGCCGAGACCCTGCGGGTCTTGCGTCCGGGCGGGCGGATCGCGGTGAGCGTCTGGAGCACCGGCGATCGCGTGCCGTTCCTGGACGCGATCGTCGCACCGATGCTGGCGCACGCCGAGCCCGACGAGAGCGGCTACCTCCCGACCCCCTACGAGACCGGCGGCCCCGGCGAGATGGTCGAGCTGCTGCACCGGGCCGGCTTCCGTGACGGCCACGAGCGCCGCGTCCAGCGCACCCTCCGATTTTCGGACCCCGGGAACTACCTCGACGTCGTGCTGAAGGGCACGCCGCTGGGCCACTCCCTTTCCGAGGAGTCGCCCGAGGTCCAGGCGGACGTGCTGAAGGCGACCCGCGAGAACCTCCGCCGAGCGCAGAACGATGAAGGCATCGAGCTCGGCGCGGAGGTGGTCCTCGTGACGGCCCTCAAGTAGCCGTCGCGCGTCCGGCGCCGCGCCTATCGGCGGCGCGAACGAGGCCCGCCGCGGCCCCGCTGGCTGCGCCGGTAGTCCGCCTCGAGGCTCCGACGGTACCTCGACCACTGCTGGCCGAGGTCGGCGCGCATCGAGGCCTGGGAGGGGTTCTTGCTGCCGAGCACGCGTGGCTCGCGAACTCCGCGCAGGTGGAAGGCGGTCCGCCCGTCGGGCAGCGCCTTCAGTCGGTAGTCGATCTCCCAGTTGCGGTAGTTCCCCGTCGCGCGGCCATGCCAGCTCCGAGGAGGGTGCAAGGTCACCGTCCAACGGCTCCACGACCAGCCATCGCGCGTCGACTCGAGGTCCTCGTAGACGACCCGCCGGGCCGACCGCTGCAGGATCCGCCGCTCACCGCCGTCGCCACTCAAGCGGTGATCGTCGGACCGATAATCGGTGCACCAGCGAAAGACGAACGCCGGCGGGGCCCGGAACACCGTCCGATACTCGTAGACCTGGGCTCGCGCCGCCGGCATCGGATCCTCGTACGGCCTCACTCGTGGATCGCCAAAAGCCTTCCGGCCCCGCGGCCGCGGGCGCTGCCACGTGACTCGAGCGGCGCGGCTAAGTATGGCAACCACATATGCATATGCGTATGTCGTCGAAGAACGTAGCGATCCAACGCACCATCTACGACGCGCTCGAACGGGAAAAGCGCCGCGGAGAGAGCTTCACCGAGCTGTTCGCTCGGCTGCTCCACCAGCCGGGCACTCTCGAGGAGCTGCGGGGGGCTTGGGGGGTCGGCGGCGCCGCCGAGGACCAGCGCCGTCTCGCCCGGCTGCGACGCACGGGCGGCGGAGGCGAGTCATGAAGGCGCTCGACACGTCGGTTCTCCTCGAGGTCCTGCACGACTCGGCCCGGGCCAAGGCGCTGCTGAAGAGCCTGCGCGGCGAGGAGCTGGCGACGACGGAGATCAACATGTTCGAACTCGAGGTCCTCGCGGGGGCCGGGGCACGGGCAAGCCGCCCGGGGCGGCGGAACGCGCTCGACCGGCTGCGTCAGCGGCTCACGGTGCTCCCCGTCACCGCCGAAGGGGTGCGGGAAGCCCGTCGGTTCCACCAGGGCGCCGGGTCCCTCGACTATCGCGCGCTGATCTGGGGGACCCTGGTCGCTGCCGGCTGCGGAGAGTTTCTGACGGCCCGACGCGGTGCGCCGCCGAGCAAGGGGTCGCCGTTCAAGCTGAGACTCGCCTGACATCGTTCTGAATGAGCTATTGTTACGCTATTACAGATGTTTAGAACCCATTCATTCGGTCTTCCCTGAGATCCGGACAGTCGCGCGCAGCCGGACTGGGCACGATCGGCCGATCTACGGCCCGGACCCCACCCTTTTCGAGCAAGTCGAGGTCCCGTTGGCCGAACTCCATTTCATGGCAGCTTAGAATCGGTATATTCGTTACTTTAGTTCCTGTAGCTCGAATCGAGCGCCACGTGGGCCCCACCCCACCCCGAGGGCCCGCGGCGATCTCTGACGGAGCGGCGTATAACTCCAGTTATGCGACATCCAGCCGGGGGTCCCTCACGAGCCGAGTCGAGGCCTCGCGCTGCCGACCATGCCCTGTCCACGGCCTGCCGACCTCCGATCGCGTGCAGATCGCCTGGGACATCCCCGACCCGGGTTCGCGCGGTCGTCCCGGCCCACATTGGCGTCCAGACCCCCACGCTTGCGGCAAATGGGAGGCAGAGTAATGTCATATCCGTTACAATAGCTATTGATGTCCATCATAATCGTGCCACATCGCCGATCCGCCACCGGTAGCGGCGTCGGACAACATCCCCGCCGCCCAACTCGAGTGAGCCGCGCGTCCCGCCCTCGTCCCGAGCGGCCATCGTTATCGATATATGAGTATGAATATGTAGCTCGTCCCCGAACTCGCCCCGCGAACTACGTCGCGGAGGATGCGCTCGACGCGCCTCGGGCCGACGGCCTCGCGAACAGCACGAGGACGGCTCCCGCGAGAGAGAAAGCGGCCGAGACCTCGAACGCGAGAGTTGCGGAGACGTAGGTCCACAGTCCGCCGGCGATGAGGGACCCGACGAGGATCGTGAACCCCTGCACCATTCCCAGCCAGCCGTAGGCGGGGCCGGCGAGCTCCGCGGGGACCTGTCGAGCGACCCAGGCGGACTCGACCACGCCCTGGAGACCGACCTGGATGCCCGCGAAGACGAAGGCCAGCAGCCCGAAGAGTAGACTGCTCGGTCCGGCCAGGCACAGGTCGACGAGGGCGAAGAGGCCGAAGGACAACGCGATCAGGGCAACCCCGGGCCGGCGGTCGGCCCACTGCCCGGCGGGGTAGGAGAGGCCCGTGAAGATGAGGTTGTACAGCAGGTAGAGGAGCAGCGAGGTGACGACCACGCTCGAGAGGGAACCCCCCGCGGACGGCAGGAGGTTCTCGCCGACCCGGAGCAGCGCGAGCAGGATGCTGAAGTACCCGAGCCCAAAGACGGCCTCGGCGACGAGGAAGCGCCGGAAGTGCGGTGGAAACGTGGTCCAGCCGACCCTGGGTCGCGCTGTGGCGGCCGGCGAGGAGGCCGCGGCCCGGTCCTTGACGATGACGAGGATGATGACCGTCGCGACGACGCCCGGTACGACCGAGAGCGCGAAGATCGTGCGGAATCCGCCGATCCCCCACCAGAGCACGAGGGCCACCGCGGTGATCGTCCCCAGGATGGCGCCGAGCGAGTCGAGCGCCTGCTCGAGCCCGAAGGCGATCCCCTGGTTCTCGCGGGTCGTCGCGTTCGCGACGATCGCGCTCTTGATCGGCTGACGGGAGCCGCGCCCCATCCACGCGGTCACCCGGAAGACCAGCACCTCCGGCCACACCGTGGCGATCGCGAGCAGGCCGTGCCCCACAGTGGTGGTGAGGTAGCCGTAGGAGCCGCGGACCTTGCGCCCTGCGCCCCGCGCCCAGCGCGAGCCCGCGACGCTCTGCACGCCGGCTTGGGCGAATTGCGCCGCGCCGTCGACGAGGCCGACGACGAAGGGGCTCGCGAGGAGGGTGAACGCGAGGAAGAAGGGGACGATCGGCAGGATCATCTCGTAGGACCAGTCGGCGAACAGGCTGGTGGTGGAGATCGCCCAGACGTCGGGAGCGATCCGGGACCTCGCCGGGCCCGACCCCGTGCTTCTGTTCGGTTCGGCGGACTCCGGAGGCGGCAAGATGGACGGATGCCCAGCGAGTCTCATGAACTTGCGGGCGCCCGAGGGCGGTCGTTGGCGATCGGAAGCGCCGTTCGATGCTCCGCCGTTGGGTAGGTCTATAACCACCGGTCGAGTTCGGATACTCCGGAGGTTCCGGTTTCACTCCGAAGCCCGGCAATGTTGGCAGCACCGGTGAAGGGCGGCAAGATCTGGATGGACGGCCAGTTGGTGAACGCCGAGGACGCCCGCGTCCACGTCCTCAACCACTCGCTGCACTACGGCGTCGCCGTTTTCGAGGGAATCCGGGCGTACGAGACGAGCGAGGGCGGCGCGATCTTCCGGCTCCGGGAGCACGTCAAGCGACTCGTGACCTCGGCGCGGGTCTACCACATGACGATCCCCTACTCCCCCGACGAGATCGAGCGCGCGATCCTGGAGACCCAGGGCGCGAACGGCATCCTGCCCTCCTACATCCGACCGCTCGTCTACCGCGGCGAGCCGGCGCTCGGTGTCAAGAACCTGCAGGGACGCGTCTCGCTGATGGTCGCCGCGATCCCGGCCAAGAAGTACCTCGGCGACCACTCCGAGACCGGGATCCGGGCAAAGATCTCACCGTTCCGCAAGCCCCACTCGGACGCGCTGCCGTCGTTCGCGAAGGCCGCGGGGAACTACATCAACAGCTACCTCGCCGGGGCGGATGCGATGAAGGACGGCTACGAGGAGGCCATCCTGCTCGACCAGAACGGCTACCTCGCGGAGGGGACCGGCGAGAACATCTTCCTCGTCCGGGACGGAAAGCTCTACACGCCCGGGCTGGAGTCCGACATCCTGCTCGGGATCACCCGGGACTCGGTGATGCAGATCGCCGCCGACCTCGGCTACCCGGTGGTCGAGAAGCTCGTCTCGGTGAACGAGCTCCTTACGGCCGACGAGGCGTTCTTCACCGGCACCTACGCGGAGATCGCCCCGATCAAGGAGGTCGGCCACTACGCGATCGGCGCGCGCGCGCCCGGGCCGATCACGGCGGGCATCATGGCGTCGTTCGCGCGGATCGTCCGGGGGCAGGAACCCAAGTTCGCCGGCTGGCTCTCGCCGGTACCGGCCTCGGCCCGGACCGCGCCCCGCGTCCGGAAGTAGGCCTCAGTCCTCGTCGTCCATCGGCGGCGCCGCCGGCGGCGCCGGGTGATCGCAGGCGTGCACCTGGGGGTCGGGTCGCCAGACGAGCTCGAGCCGAAGACCGTCGGGACCCCGCAGGTACAGCGAGCGCGAGTCGTTGCGCTCCTTCTCGCCCGTGATGACCACCCGGGAGCGGGCCACGCGGTTCCGCAAGCCGGTCCACTCGCTGACGCGGAAGGCGAGGTGGTCGACCGAGGTCGCCGTCTCCCCCTTGCCGAGATCGTGCAAGCCGAGCACCTGGTCCCCGAACAGAAGGTAGGTGTGATCGGTACCCTCGCCGATCACGTCCATCCCGAGCTGTTCGACGAAGAAGCGGCGCAGCTTGTCCCGGTTCCTCACCTTGAGGTCGACGTGGTCGAAGCCGACCATGCCAAAATCCCGGGGCGGAGTCTTCGGGGGCACGGGGCACGACCAGCGCACGGGCGTATATGCTCTACCGCGACGCAGCGCTCGCACCCACCGTCGCCGAGTCCCGGCCGCTCGCCGGACGGACCGGCGGGCTCGGGGTGCGTTAGCGTTATTCCGAGCGCGTGCGGTCGCTCCGCGCATTGGCCGGGCTGATCGATCACGAACCGGAGCTGCTGGCGCTCGTCCGACGCGTCGGCCGACGCACCTCCTTCGCGGAGGTGTATGCGGAGCAGCACACCGGCGAGGACATCATGCGAAGCACTCGGTGGCTTCGGGTCGTCCGCTCTCCGGGCCTCTCCGGATTCGCCGTACGAGCCTGGGCCGGCGTACGGTGGGTCGAGGCCGCCGGCTCCGACTTCGAAGCGAGTTCGATCTCCCAATCCGCGGAGGCGGTCGAGCGACGGCTCTCCGCCGCCGGGAAGATCGGCGATCCACCGGGGATCTCGTCGTCGCTCACCGGGCGCTTCGAGACGCGTCCCGCGCGCCTCCTGTCGGACGAGGGGACCGAGGCCCTGACCCAGCGGACGGACGAGCTGCTCGCGCCCATGCGCGATCGCCCGGGGATACGGGTGGCGACGGTCTCGCTGGGCTGGGAGGACCACGAGCGCCTGTACCTCAATTCGGCCGGCGCGCACTGCTGGTCCCGGATCACGCGGTCCGGAGGCTCGGCGCTCGCCGTCGCCTCCGAGGCCGGACGAACCCAGGTTGACCGGCGTCACGTCGGGGCCGCGGGCGGGCGGGAGATCACGGACCCGTTCGATGAGCAGGTCACCGCTACGGTCGCGGACGGAGCGCGCGCGATGCTGGCGGCGAAAGCCCCGCCCACCGGCCTGATGAATGTCATCCTCGACCCCGGTGCGACCGCAACGTTCAGCCACGAGTCGCTGGGCCATGGCGCCGAGGCCGACCAGTTCGTTCGCAACCGGTCGTATCTGCGACCGCTGCTCGGGCAGATGATCGCACCGGAGTTCGTCACGCTAGTGGACGATGGCACGGTGCCCGGGGGATGGGGGTCGCTACCGTTCGACGACGAGGGGAACCCGGGCCAGCGGACGGTCCTGATCGATCGGGGAAAGTTCGTGGGCGCGCTGCACGACCGGAGCACCGCCGCCGCCCTGGGCGCCCGCCCCACGGGCAACACGCGGCGTGCGACGTTCGCCCACCGCGCCTATGTGCGAATGACCAACTCGTTCCTGGAGGCCGGCGACCGGGAGCTCGACGACCTCGTCGCCGAGGCCGGCGACGGCGTCCTGCTCGAGAACTGGTTCAGCGGGGTCGAGGACCCTGCCGGCGGCCAGATGCAGATCAAGGTGCTCAAGGGCCACCGGATCGAGCACGGCCGACTGACCGACCTCCTGGGCGCGATGGCGCTGTCCCGTCCGGTCCTCGACTTCCTCAAGGAGATCCGCGGGATCGCGAAGCGCGAGCTGTTCGAGTGGACTCCGGGGACCTGCGGCAAGGGCCGGACCGAGTTCCTGCCGGTCGGGGACGGCGGGTCCTACGTGCTCTCGCGAGGGGTGATCGGACCCACATGAGCGCCCGCGCGCCCGACGCCGAGATCGCGTTCCGGGTCGCCGACCGGCTGGGCAAGCTCGACGGGGCCTGGGACGTCTACGGCGAGCGGGCGCGCCGGTTCGACGTGCACCTGAACGGCCCGTCGGTCGAGCTCGCTCGTGGGCCGATCGTGCTGGAAGGGTACTCGATCCGACTCATGCGCGCGCGTGCCGGCCGCCTCGGGACCGCCTCCCAGGCCTCCACCGACGCGACGGAGGCCGGCGTCCGCCGCGCGATCGAGTCGGTCCAGACTGCGGTCGCGCTCAGCGATTTCCCCGCGAGCAGCGTCGAGCTGCCGGCGAGCAACGGATCGGCCCCCCTGCCGGACATCGCGGACCCCACGCTGTGGAACGATCCGACGCGCGCGCTGGAGGAGTACATTGCGGCCCTCCTTCACGCGTTCGAGCGGGAGCGCGGGGTCGTGCCCAGCTTCGGTGCGATCGGGGTCACGCTCACCGAGGTGAGCGTGGCGAACTCCTCGGGACTGGAGATCAGCTACCCCCACACGCTGGTCGACGTCGAGCTCGGTGTGAAGGCCTACGCCGGACCCGAGGGCCCGGTGCCCGGCGAGTACTGGGTCCTGCAGCAGGCGCGACGTCTCGAGATCGATCGCCTGCCCTCACGGGTCCCGGACTGGTCCCGGTACGCGCGCGACGCTCGCGCCGCGGTCCTCCCTCCGACCGGCGCGACGTCCGTGGTGATCCCGCCCAGCGTCCTGGACGACATCCTGCCGGCCGCGCTCGCCGTCCCCTTCAGCGGCGTGGGACGGCTCAACGGGATCGCCCCGGAGATCGGCGAGGCCGTCGGCGCCACGCCGCTCGAGCTCGCCGACGACCCGACCGTTCCCTGGGCGGTCGGCTCGGCGCCGGTCGACGACGAGGGCACGACCGCGGGCCGACATTCGCTGGTCACCGAGGGAAAGGTCGCCTCGCTGCTCTACGACGTCCGGCACGGAGCGGCGCTGGGCGCGCGCTCGACGGGCAGCGGCTGGCGGCGCGCCGAGACGCAACCGTTTCCGTGGGCGCGCTTCACCGAGCCCCCGAGCCCCGAGCCCAGTACGCTCGTCATCCCGCCGGGGACCGGCGGCACCGACAACGAGCTGTGCGAGACGGCGGGGGACGGCGTCTGGCTCGTGCAGATCGGCTACCCCTCCGGAGAGCCCTCGACCTCGGCGTTCGGCGGCGAGATCCGGATGGGCTATCGGATCCGTCACGGGAAGCTCGCCGAGCCGGTCCGCGGAGGGACGGTCGGTGGGCGGATCCTGGCGGGTCCGGGAGACCCGTCGGTCTTCCGGGACCTGGCCAGCATCGGGTCACAGCCGCGGCTGCGAGGTCGGATCCTCGCCCCGGCGCTGCTCGTGAAACCCATGGAGCTGTCCGGCGAGGGTGCCGGGGCGGCTACGGCCGCGAAGTGAGCTCGATCAGGATCGTCTTGCACTGCGGGCAGCGCAGGGCCGGCAGGCTCGCCGAGTAGGTGCCTCCGAAGCCCGTAGGGGCGAGGACCTCGAGCCCGGTCGGCCGCGGGCGGGAAGCCGGGTGATCGTGCGCCCAGAACAGACCGGAGCCGTTGGAGCTCGTGACGTATCCGGGCTCGAGAACGGCCCCGCAGGTGGCGCACGTCCGCTCGGCCATCCGTCTACCCACAGAGCCCACGGGCTCCGGGTATCTTTCGTTTGCGTTGGATATCCCGAGTTACGTGCAATCGGCGTTACAGCTAAGGAGGGGTAGTTCCTTCGGGGCCCCGAAAAAAGTCCGACCCCCGCGGAGCCGGGAACTCCGCGGGGGCCTTAGCATCGTGATCGAGGAGGAGGCTCAGCTCCTGCGCTCGCCCTCCCGCGAGCGGGAAGCCAGGCGCTGGGCGCCGGAGCGGAAGGTCGGGATGAGCCAGGACGGCCAGCCGGTGAGGTCGTAGACGTGCGTCCGAGGCGGGGGAGCCATCGCGATCAGGAGGTCGCGGGCCATCGTGTGGGGCTGGTCGACGAGGGTCGGCGTCAATGCGATTCGGGGGCGCTCGGTCCGCAACATCAGAAGATCCCTCCCAGATCCGGCGGCGGAAGATACGGGAGCGTGAGGGCGCGGTTGCGGCGGTGGACCTCTTCCTCGCGAGGCGGCAGGGGCAGGGAGCCGATCGAGACCGGGATCTCCGAGGTCGGCGCCTTCGCGAGGTCCGGCACGAGGTGCCCGACCCGGGAAGGTGGCGGTCGGCTGACGACCGCGAACGACCCCTCGACGAGCGCGGGGCACTGGCCCGAGCCGCGGTGCAGGAACGAGTACTGCCGGTCGGAGTGCGCCGTGCCGCAGGTGGGGCACACGTCGGCCACCTCGAGCATCGTTCCGATGCCCCCGAGATAGGCCCCGCTCGCTTCCTCCGCGCTCATCACGGAAGGACCTGTGGGGGAAATTGATACTTAAACGTCAGGCGATAAATTGTACAAACTAACTCTAAGTACCACCGGGCCGCTACCGGTGGCCGGATGGGCGGCCGCAGCCTGCTCCCGACCGAGATCCTCGACTATGTCGAGACGCACGCCCCGCCGGCGGACTCCCCCTATGGGATCAGCCAGCGAGAGCTCGCCAAGGCGCTGGGTTACCATCCCTGCTCGATGTCGCGCCCCCTGCGCGACCTGGTCCACGAGGGACTGCTCGACGGTCGTCGGGGCCCGGTCCGGGATGGGGTCCGAAAGCAGCTCGTCTACCGGGTGACCCAGCAGGGCCGGACCCGGCTCGCCCGGGAGACCAAGCGCGTGCCACTGCTGACCGGTGCGATCCCCGCGCCCCCCAACCCGTTCCTCGGCCGCCGGGAGGAGCTCG